>JAKDKI010000126.1 GCA_030453435.1 Kocuria sp. | reverse complement strand
ACCGTGCTGGTCCAGTCCGGCACGCTGAAGGTCGGCGACGCCATTGTCGCGGGTGCGGCCCACGGTCGCGTGCGTGCCATGTTCGACGAGAACGGTCAGGCAGTCGAAACTGCCACCCCGTCCCGTCCGGTCCAGGTGTTGGGTCTGTCCGCAGTGCCCCGCGCCGGTGATACGTTCCTGGCTACCCAGGAAGAGCGCACGGCTCGCCAGATCTCCGAGAAGCGTCAGGCCGCTGACCGTAACGCTCAGCTGGCCAAGCGCCGCAAGCGCATCACGCTCGAGTCCTTCGACGAGGCCGTGGCCGAGGGCAAGATGGACACTCTCAACCTCATCATCAAGGGTGACGTCTCCGGTGCCGTTGAGGCCCTGGAAGATTCGTTGCTCAAGATCGATGTGGGCGGGGACGAAGTCCAGCTGCGCGTCATCCACCGCGGTGTGGGTGCCATTACGCAGAACGACGTGAACCTGGCCACCGTGGACAACGCGGTCATCATCGGCTTCAACGTGCGACCGGCCGAGCGTGTCACCGAACTCGCGGACCGCGAGGGCGTGGACATGAAGTTCTACTCGGTGATCTACAACGCCATCGACGATGTCGAGAGCGCCTTGAAGGGCATGCTCAAGCCGGAGTACGAGGAAGTGGAGCTCGGTACCGCCGAGATCCGCGAGGTGTTCCGCTCCTCCAAGTGGGGCAACATCGCCGGTGCGTACATCACCAAGGGTGTGGTCAAGCGCAACGCCAAGGCGCGCCTGGTCCGCGACGGCAACGTGGTGAAGGACAGCCTCACCATCGATTCGCTGCGTCGCTTCAAGGATGACGCCACGGAAGTGCGCGAGGGTTACGAGTGCGGTATCGGCCTCGGTTCCTTCAACGACATCCAAGAGGGCGACATGATCGAGACGTGGGAGATGCGCGAGAAACCTCGCGCCTGAGACCCATCTCGCTCAGCGGCGGGCATCCCGGCTACCCGGTAGGTGCCCGCCGCACCGGCCCGTCGCCCACAGCGGCGGGCCAGCGGCGTCGTTGTAACGACGGCGCCGCACCCCAGATTTTCTAGACCGAACGCATCCGCGTTCCCCAGCGAAGGAGAGTCACCATGGTTGACGCCGCACGCGCCGCACGGCTGGCCGACCGCATCAAGGTGATCGTTGCTCAGGCCCTCGAGCGTCGGATCAAGGATCCCCGCCTCGGTTTCGTAACCATTACCGATGCCCGGGTCACCAACGACCTTCAGCACGCAACCCTGTATTACACCGTCTACGGGGACGAGACGCAGCGAGCGGAGACCGCCCAGGCGCTCGAGTCCGCCAAGGGTGTTCTGCGCTCCGAGGTGGGGAAGAACATCACGGCGCGCCTCACGCCCACGCTCACGTTCGTGGCGGATGAGATCCCCGCCGACGCCGCTCGTCTCGAAGAGCTCCTGCGTGCGGCTCGTGAGAAGGACGAACAGGTCGCGGCTCAGGCTGCGGGCGCGTCCTACGCCGCGGGCGAGGACGCTTACCGCACCCCCGAGGACGACGCGGACGATAACGACATCGACTCCGACGCACCTCGGAGCTGACGCACGTGAACGAACGTCCCCACGTTCCGAGCCCGGCCCCCTCGTTACCGAGGACGGCCGGGTTCGTCATCGTCGACAAGCCGTTGGGCTGGACCTCCCACGATGTGGTGGCCCGGATGCGGCGCCTCGCCGGCACCCGCAAGGTGGGTCACGCGGGCACCTTGGACCCGACGGCATCGGGGGTTCTGGTACTGGGCGTCGAGAAGGCCACCAAGCTGCTCACGTGGGTCACCGGTACGTCCAAGACCTACGAGGCAGCCATTCGGTTGGGCGCCGCCACGGTCACCGACGACGCCGAGGGCGAGACCACCGAGCGAGCGGACACCGCGGCGCTGGAAGCCGTGAGCGAGGCCGATATCCACCGCGAAATCGCCGCGCTCGCCGGCGAAATCCAGCAGGTCCCCTCTTCGGTGAGCGCCATCAAGGTCGATGGGAAACGCTCCTACGCCCGCGTACGCGGCGGCGAAGACGTGAAGTTGGCCGCGCGGCCGGTGACGATCCACGAATTCACGGTGCACGAGATCTCACGTGACGATACCGGCATTGACGTCAAGGCCACCGTCTCCTGCTCGTCCGGGACCTACATCCGTGCCCTCGCACGAGACATTGGACGTGCCCTGGGCGTGGGCGGATACCTCACCGGGCTCCGTCGCACCCGAGTCGGTTCCTTTACCCTCGAGCAGGCCCACACCCTGGAGGATCTGACGCAGGCTGTCAGCGACGGGGGAACCGTGGACACGTTGGAAATGGACCGGGCCGCGGCGCTGCTGTTCCCGGTGCGTCGACTGGACGCGGGGGAGGCCACGGACTTGTCGCACGGTCGCCGCATCTCCGCGCACCCGGATGATGTGGTGGCCGGAACCGAGCTTCCGGTGGCATGTTTCGCTCCGGACGGGACGCTCGTGGCGCTGGCAGAGAACCGGGGGTCGGCATCCAAACGATACGCCGCGTCTGTTCTGGGCATTACCGCGGGTGAAACTTTCGCCTCAGACGCCGCAGGCGCATCCGAATCATGTCTTCCGGCCGAACAGGAGAAGCGCTGATGCTGTGGGGTTACGACGGTTGGTTCTGGGCCTCCGTGGTGATTGGAACGCTGTCGTGTCTGGTATGCCTGGTGCAGGCGCTGAGAGGGCGCGAACCGGACGATTTCTCGCAGGGTTCCGTGTTGCTACTGGAGCTGTTCCTGCTCGTCTACATGGTGGGTTCCATTTTTCTCCCTATGTACGGGAGTGAAGCCTCGGGGAGTGTCCTGGAATACTGGGGCTATTTGCTGACCGCACTGCTCATCCCGGCGGGAACATTCATTTGGTCCCTCGTGGAACGCTCACGCTGGTCAACACTCATCCTGGCCGCGGCCGGGCCCGTGGTGATCATCATGGTCTATCGCATGAACTACATCTGGTACTACCAGAACCTCTGAGACCACACGACAGGGCCACTGCACGGAAAGGAAGTCGAACACGGTGAACAAGTCCACCGAGCACAATGCGTTGCAACAGCGTTTCGGCCATCGCGTCCGAAAACAACGCACGGATGCCAAGTCCAGCGGCTTCGGGCGGCTCATCATCGTGGTCTACGGAGTGTTCTCCTTGTCCGCGGGTGTGCGCTCCGTCTACCAACTCGGCACGGAATTCTCCCAGGCTCCGCTGGCGATCATCCTGTCCACGATTTCTGCCGTCATCTACGTCGTAGCCACGATTGCGCTGACCAAGACCGGGCCCGGTTGGCACCGGATCGCGTGGATCGCGGTGTGGATCGAGATGATCGGTGTGCTCGCGGTGGGCCTGCTCAGCGTGGTCTCACCCGAACTTTTCCCCAAGGCCAGTGTGTGGTCCCATTTCGGTGCGGGCTACGGTTACGTGCCACTGGTACTGCCCATCATCGGCCTGATCTGGCTGTGGCGGACCCGCCCCACCCGCGTCAACGGGTAGGCTCGTTTCGTCCGCCCGCACACTCGACATCGAGGAGAACAGTGATTCGCTGGAGATCCCGCGACGACATCACCCCGGGTTTTGGACCGTCCGTTGTGACGATTGGAAACTTCGACGGCGTCCACCGCGGTCACCAACACGTTTTTGACACGTTGTTGGAGACGGCCCGGAAGCGCGACGCGCGTTCCGTGGTGGTTACTTTCGATCCGCACCCAGCTCTCGTACACCGTCCGGAATCTCACCCGGGCCTGATCATGGGGCTTGAGGACAAATTGGATGCGCTGGAGCACACCGAGATCGACGCCGTGTTGGTGCAACCCTACTCACTGGATTTCGCTCAACTGACGCCCGAAGAATTCGTGGTTGACTACCTGGTCAACCCTCTCGATGCCGTGTGTCTGGTCATCGGTGCCGACGTCCGGCTCGGCAAGGACAACACCGGTGACCTGAACGCAATTCGGGCTCTCGGCGAGAAGCACGGGTTCGACGTGGTGGTCGTTGACGACGTGGTGGGAACGGACCCGTCGACTCCCGCCAAGAACGGAACGCCCGCGACCGCATCCGGAGACCGGCGGTGTTCCTCGACCTGGATCCGATCGTGCCTGGAGGCCGGTGACATGCGAGGCGCCACAGGTTTGCTGACCCGCAATCACCGCATGCGCGGAGAGGTGGTGCACGGTGCCGCACGCGGACGGGAGCTGGGTTTTCCCACCGCTAATCTTTCCCCGGAAGCCACCGGGTTCATCCCGGCTGACGGAGTGTATGCGGGCTGGCTCGTGGACCAGAACGGCAAACGCTGGCCCACCGCCATTTCCGTGGGATCCAATCCCACGTTCGAGGGGGTTTCGCGCCAAGTCGAGGCCCACGTGATCGACCGCCCGGACGAGGACATCGAGGATTTCAACCTTTACGGCCAGCAGGTCGTGGTGGACTTCGTGGAACGGTTGCGCGGCATGGTGGCATACCGAGGGATCGAGGCTCTGGTGGCCCAGATGAATGACGACGTCAAACGGTCCCGCGAGATCCTGGCCCAGGAACCTCGCGAGACCGCCTGAAACGTCGAACCAGCTAGCAGCTACATTTCTTCGTGATCGCGGGGATCAAAACCCGAACCACTCAAACCGGTGTGCAGCATTTTGATGCGTCGCATCTGATCATCGGAGAGGTCCCAGTCGAACACGTCGATATTCTCGGCCATACGGGTGACGTCCGAGGTCTTGGGAATGGGCAGGATGTTGGACTGGATGTGCCAACGCAGCATGACCTGAGCGGGAGTGCGGCCCTGTTTCCGAGCGATCTCCGCAATCCAATCGTGCTGCAGGATGTCCGTCTTGCGGCCCAGTGGCGCCCACGCTTCGGTCACGATTTTGTGTTCGTCATGGAACTCGCGCAGCAGTTCCTGCTGGTACTGGGGGTTCAGCTCCACCTGATTGATCACCGGCATCTCACCGGTTTCCTTCTCCAGGCGCGACAGGTGCTCCGGCAGGAAGTTGGACACACCGATGGACTTGACCAGGCCCTGATCCCGCAACTCGATCATGGTCCGCCACGTCTCCACGTAGCGGTCCACGGACGGATTGGGCCAGTGAATCAGGTACAGATCCACGTAATCCGTGCCCAGCCGCTTCAGGGAGCCTTCAAGTGAGCGCCGGACGGAATCCGTGCCGTGATCGCGCCCCGGGAGCTTGGTGGTCAGGAAGATGTCCTCGCGCTTGATGCCCGAAGCCTGCACACCACGGCCCACACCCATTTCGTTGCCGTAGTTCACGGCGGTATCGATCAGGCGGTACCCACGCCACAGGGCTTCCGGGATCAGTGCCTCCGCCTCAGCATCGTCCATGGGATAGGTGCCCAGACCCAGCTGCGGAATCTTGTTGTCGTCACGCAGCACGTGGCGCGGGACATCCGGGACTGCGTCCTCAAGTTTTTTATCGCTCATGCGTTCCTCAATTCACTCGGAAGTACTTTGGCGAAGGGTGTTCAGTACCTGGCATACCGCACTCGCGCTGATCTCCGCCACCAGATCGATCTCCAGATGAAACTGCTGCCCGGCCGCCGGGCCGCACAGGTCCGAAATACTGCGCACGGCAACGAACGGGTACTCGCGGGTGGTGCATACCTGCGCGAGCGCCACCGTTTCCATGTCCGTGCTCAGGGCTTCGGGGAAGATTTCGCGGGTGGCTCCCACGTTGGCTTCCGTCACGAACGAGCCGCCCGAGAGCATGGTGCCACGAAGCACCGTCTGGTTGTCGGTGGCCACCAGAGTTTCGGTGGCACCCAACAAGTTCTCAGCGGGGGAGTAGGTCTCCGGCATGCCCGGTACCTGGCCGGGAACGTACCCGAACGCCGTGGCATCAGCATCCGTATAGCGGTAGCCGGTGCCGATCACCAGGTCGCCCACGTTCACGTCCGCCCGCAGCCCGCCGGCCGAACCCGCCGAGATCACGGCGGAGGGTTCGAACCGCTCGATGACCGCGGTCAGCGCAGCCGCCGCATTGACCAGACCGATTCCGGTGCGCACGAGCAGCACGGGCTGGCTCTCGAGCACGATGGCGTACACAAGCGCGGTGCCCACGGTCAGCGGTTGCGCGGCTTGTTCCTCAGCGCGCGTCAGGAAAGGCTTGGCCTCTTCGTCCATGGCGACAATCACCGCGGGTGAGCCCACGCAACGACCGAACAGGGCGGCGTCGTGGTTCAACGTCTCCTGGGAGGGCCCTGAGCTCACTTGGTGACCACGTCCCATGCGGCGCGTTCGTCCAGGAAGTTCTGCACTGCGGACTTGGCCGCCTCGAGGCTGTGGTTGGCGCCCCAACCGCACTGCACCTCATTAGCAGCCGGTACCTCGTCAGCGGCCAGGATGTCCTTGAACGTTGCCTCGAGCAGGTTTTTGAACTCGCCGTCCTCCGTGCCCAGCATGAGCGCGTAGAAGCCGGTCTGGCAGCCCATGGGGGAGAAATCGATGAGTGCCTCGGTGTGGTTGCGCATGTGCTCAGCTGTGAGGTGCTCGATGGAATGGACCGCGGGCATCTCCAGGTGGGATTCATTGGGCTGGGTGAACCGCACGTCGTACTTGATAAGCGTGTCGCCGCCCGGCAACTCCTTGCGATCGGCAATCCGAACGTAGGGGGCAGCGACCGAACGGTGATCCAGGTTGAAAGACTCCACATTCATTTTCTTCATGGCCCCATTGTCCCAGTTGACGGGGACATCCATAACGGTGACCCGCCTAATACGACGTATTGAGCGCTGTCCGTTAGACTGGTCAACGGCCTGACTGCAGTCCGTGGCGGTCAGATCTCGGGT
>JAKDKI010000486.1 GCA_030453435.1 Kocuria sp. | reverse complement strand
AATCAGCACGGATCGTGAAGAGCCAGCCGTCCTCGTAGGGGGAAGCGTTCACAGCACCGGGGTTGTCCTCGAGCTCGGGGTTGACCTCGGTGATCTCGCCGGAAACCGGCGCGAAAAGGTCACTCACGGACTTGGTGGATTCGATCTCGCCCACAACAGAGCCTACGGAAACTTGATCCCCTGCCTGGGGCAAGTCCACGAAGACCACTTCACCCAGTTCGTCCTGGGCGTGATCAGTGATGCCCACCCGGTAGGTGTTGTCGTCCTTGAGATCCTTAACCCATTCGTGCTCTGAGGTGTATGCGAGTTCCGCGGGAATGTTACTCATGCCGCTTAGTTTAGGGCACAGAGGGTGTAACTTGTCTGCGTGCCTCGCACCTACTTGCGACAACGGCCGGAGATGACACCGGATTGCATTGCGTGCTTCAGGTGCGGAACCGCGTGAGGCGGCGCAGTTGCGAAGCTGAGGCGGGCGGTGTCGTCGACGGAAGACAGAAAGCCTCAAGTCTTGCCTGCAGATCCGCGTGGTCCAGTTCTAGGCCGATTGCCACGAGCGATGACGCTGCCGGTTCCTCCTGAGCGCGGGCCATTGCGTCCACCGTGACATACCCGGCCACCGAATGGACCGCGAAACGTCGCGCGCCTGAGGCGGTCACCACGTCCACGATGGCCTTGACCCGGTAGACGGTCTCCGGAGGGTCAAGCGCGAATTCCGAGAGCGCCACGGGATCGACCGGGCCCTCGTGTTCCACCGTCACGGACTGATGATGGACGTGGTGGTGACGCGCATGATCGTGGTCGGCTTGGGATTCCCCCAGCGTTTCGCCCGGGTTCCATAGAGCCAACTGACCGAACTCAAGTTCATCATCGTCGCTGGCATCCACGAACAGCGCGGGGTCGAAATTTCCGTGGGGCGCCTCAATGATCATGGCGTGGGGGTTCGCCCGCTGAATTCGCGCCTCGAGAGAATTTCTAGCGCCGGGATCCGTCACGAGATCGGTCTTGGTCAACAGGACGACGGCGGCAGCGCGCACGTGCTGCTCCAAATCCCACCCGGCGGCTTCTGCCTGCGGGATGTGAGCAGCATCCACGACCTCGATCAGTCCGCCGAAACGGATCTTGGGGACTCGTGAGTCCATGACGAGCCGTAGCAACGCCGGTGGTTCGGCAATCCCGGAACCCTCGATGACGATGGCGTCCAGACGGAGATCCGGACGAGTCAGTTTCTTGAAGGCGTCATCCAACTGCTCGGGATCTGAAATGCAGCACAGGCATCCGCCCGCCACGGATACGGGTTCGTCCACCTGGCCAGCTACTAGAGCTGCATCAACGTTCACATCGCCGAAGTCGTTGATGATCACACCGATGCGTGCGCCACTTGCGGCGAGGAACTGATTGAGGACCGTGGTCTTTCCAGCGCCCAGGTATCCGGTCAAAATGAGAACGGGAATGCGCGCAGAGCCGGGCAACGGAACGGAACCTCCTGGTGAGACGGTGCGGGTCGCCAGTGTAGCCCGTGGCTACGTGGTGGATGTCGTTCGGGCGGCGAGGGGAAACGACAACCGCCACCGCACTTCTAGAAGACGACACGCCCCACAGTGTGGTCAGACCAGGCGTAGAATCGTAGTAACAGCCGTGTCGATGCGTTCGGAGCCCACCGTGGGAACTGCACAAGCCACCCGCCCAACAGGTCGTTCGAAGGACACCGTTTCCATGCTCTGGAAATTCGGAGTCATGCTGGTGGTCGGTGCGGTCATCTTCTTCATACCCCCGCCCGAGGGCGTCGATCCGCGCGGCATGCACATGCTCGGGATCTTCGT
>JAKDKI010000485.1 GCA_030453435.1 Kocuria sp. | reverse complement strand
ACGTCCGTCCAGCGTTTGCCGTCCGCGCGACGCACGAGCTTGCGGATGCGTGCGTCGCGCCAGTACTTCACGGCCGGATACCAAGGGCCGTCCGGTGCGGATCGCGGGTCGGCGAGCAAGGCGACGACGGCGCGCGCCGCGGCCTCGGCCACGTCCACCTGCCGCGCGGGCGACTGCCGATCCCTGTAGACCACCAACTGCATGGCCCAGGGAATGTCGTGATCATCGGGAATCTGCTCGGACATCTTTCTACTGTGCCACGCGGCAAACGAACTCCCCCACAGTCCAGGTTCTGCTGTGCTTGTCAGGAGCCGACCGTAACCTGAATCCATGAACGCTGACGTTGTGACCAGGCTCCGAAGTACATTCCGTACCGGGCGGACCCGTTCTATTCAGTGGCGCCGCGACCAGCTCAATGGTCTAGAGGCCATGCTGCTCAATCACAAGGAGCAGTGGCAAAGGGCGCTGGGCGAGGACCTGGGGAAATCCCCGTTCGAGGCCGTGATGACCGAGATTTATCCCGTGATCACCGAGCTCAAACACACTCGGCGCAACCTCAAGAAGTGGCACAAGGATCAGCCGGTTCGCACTCCATTTCAGTTCTTCCCGGCCCGTTCCTGGGTGCGGTACGACCCACTGGGCGTCGTGGTGATCATCTCGCCGTGGAACTACCCGCTACAACTACAGTTCTCGCCACTCATGGGCGCACTCGCCGGTGGCAATTGCGTGGTCATCAAGCCCAGTGAGATCAGTTCCTCAGTCGAGCGTCTCGTTGCCGAGCTGGCCCCGCGTTACCTGGACCAGGAAGCTGTCGCGGTGGTCACAGGCCAGGCCGACACCGCCACTGCCCTCATCGATGCCCACCCCGATCACGTGTTCTTCACCGGTTCCACCCGTACCGGTACCGCCGTGGCCGAGCGCGCCGCGCGCCATCTCGTTCCAGTGACACTCGAACTGGGCGGAAAGTCCCCGACCTATGTGCACAACGATGTCGATCTTCGTGCAGCCGCCCGGCGGATCGCATGGGGCAAATTCGTCAATGCCGGTCAGACGTGTGTGGCACCGGATCATATCTATGCTCACCAGGACATTGCGGCGTCATTGGCGGAGGAACTCGCACGAGTTGTGCGCGAGAGTTTCGGAGCCCGGCCGCAGGAATCGGAAGACTTTGGGCGCATGATCCACACCGGCGCGGTGGATCGCGTGAGTGCCATGATCCCGCCCAAGGGCTCAGAGCAGATTATGTGTGGCGGCGATGTCGATCGCGAGGATCGCTATATCGCACCCACTGTCTTGTACCCCGTGGCCGAATCCGATCCCGTGATGAGCGAGGAAATCTTCGGCCCGGTTCTGCCTATTCTGCCGGTTCGAAGTCCACAAGAAGCCGTGCAACGAATGCTCACCCGGAACACTCCCCTCGCTTTGTATGTCTTCGCCACGGACAAGTCCGTGCGGAACTACATCATGGATGAGGTACCGTCCGGTGGAGTCAGTATCGGAATACCGGTGGCCCATGTGGGTAGTCCCTACTTGCCCTTTGGCGGCAAAGGCGCGAGCGGCCAAGGGACGTACCACGGCAAATGGTCCCGCGATACGTTTACCCACCAGCGCGCCGTGCTTTCCAAACCGTTGAAACCGGAAACGCTCGGCGTGATTTACCCGCCCGTTCACGGCGCGGTGAAGTCAGTTCTGGACCGTGCTCTATCACCAGTGGGAGAGAAGAAGCGGCGCGCGCCTGGGTCGTAGGATCTGACCATGGACCACCCAACGGCTTTCTTCTTGCGTGGCATCAATGTGGGAGCCAACAACAGGGTTCCCATGGC
>JAKDKI010000484.1 GCA_030453435.1 Kocuria sp. | reverse complement strand
AATCGGAAACCGACGACTCGCACAGCGACCGGACCGAATGAAGGGGGCGGCCCACACCCTCTTCCGGATGAGGCCCTCGGCCCGCAACTTGCTGCCGAACTCTCCGAGGAGAGGGCCCGGTTCGCGGCGCCTCGTCTCGCAATGGCCTGCGGAAGCGGACAGGCCCATCTTTGAGATGCGGTTGGTCCCGGAGGACAGCCATGACTCCTCGGCCTTGACCACGGTGCACCTCGGGGAGAAGATCAGCCCGCGCCATATGACAACCGGCTGATCACGATGACCCCAGCCCGACTCCCTGGGGGCGGCGGCGCGTCTCCGTCCCCTCACACCCACCTACGCAAAGAAACCTCGGGGTGCTGCGGGGAGCCGCGGCACTAGTCTCTAAGCATGGATTTGATGACGAAAGTGCTCGGCAATTCGGTCATGCAGATGCGGTCGTTGTTGAGTGCAGTCGTGGACACCTCGTGGGTAGTGCCCGCCGGCGACGTGGAGTGGTCCTGCCGTGACACGGCGGCGCACGTGGTAGACGATCTGTTCTCCTACGCGTCCCAGATGATCGCCGAACCCCAGGACAACTATCTGCCCATTGACGCCGTAATCGATCCGAACGCAACTAACCGCCAGATTCTTGACGCAATCGCCATGTGCGGCCGAATGCTTGAGCTGGCCGTCGAGAACGCCCAGCCCGAGGCCACGGGCTGGCACCCCTATGGAGTGTCGGACGGCTCCGGGTTCGCTGCAATGGGTGCCGTCGAGGTCCTTGTCCACACCTATGACATGGCCTGTGGCCTGCGTCTGGAATGGAAGCCACCCGCGACCTTGTGCACGCCACTACTGGATCGGCTCTTCCCCAACTCACCCACCGGTGATCCCACTGCCGTGCTTCTTTACAGCTGCGGTCGAGCACCCCTGGGCGAATGCCCTCGGTTAGACGCGTGGTCGTGGGACGCCACTGTCCCTATCACGCACTGACTTCTTGCGTTCGTTGAGTGCTGCGGCTTCTTTCAGTTGTCACCGGCCGTGGAACACGGGCGGGCGTGAGACCACCGCGCCAGTCCCACCCGTCCCGCGACATGCTGGCGCGAAGACAGTGTGGCTCGGGTGGTGCGCCGCGTACGCACAGCATCAAGAAGTTGGCTCAGGCGTCCGTTTTCACGGTCAGCTGCTCCGGACGGTGCAGTGCCTCCACCACGTCCGCGTACCGCCGACGCTTGTTCGTGGCCAGGACGGAGCCGCGGAGCGGGCTCAGCTCACCGGCCCGGCGCACGGCGTGGGCCAGCAGATCCGCGCCGGGAACGGCGTCGTCGACAATTCCTGCCGCGGCGGCCGCGGGGGCGTCGTAGCGCTGGGACAGGATCATCGCACGGTGGACCTCGCGCGGCGTGAGGCGTGCGGAGACCAGGGCGGTTAGCCCGGAGGTGAACGGGACCCCGATGGAGGTCTCCGGGAGGCACAGGAACCCGCGCTCCGACCGGGCGCAGCGCTCGTCGCACGCCAGGGCCAGCAGCAGCCCACCGCCGTAGCAGTGGCCGTTGGCCGCGCAGACGGTGGGGACCTCCAGGACCAGGAGACGGGCGAGGAGTCCCTGGAACGCCTTGCCGTATCCGGGCTCGACGAACAGATCCGGCACGAGACCGTTCGAGAAGAACTTGCCCTGCGCCGTGATCACCAGCGCGAGATCCCCCGGTGTGGACTCCACCTGCGTGAGGGCGGCGTCGATGGCCTGCATCCGCTCGTACGTGAAGCGGTGGTCGCCCTCGGGCGAGTCGCTGATGTCGAGGACGAAGACATTTTCCTGGCGGGTCAGCTGAGTCATCTCGTCAG
>JAKDKI010000483.1 GCA_030453435.1 Kocuria sp. | reverse complement strand
CAACGAGCCAGGTCTCTCGGCCGCTCCGGATGGGAACCGTTCCATTCAACGTCTCGGGAGGGGGCGGTCGCAAATTGAGTCAGCGAGCAGAGCATGAACATTTGTGGCAGAGGTTCGCACGTCAGAAGTGGTAGTGCACATTTTTGGCAGGGGATCGCACTCAACACCGGGATCCGCGCGCGAACCTCTGCCTAGAATGTCGAAGGCCTGTGGGGAGACCGTCCTTGCCCGCGTTGACAGAACCGGCGCGCCTACAGAACCCGCGGCGCCTCGATCAGCGGGCAGGTGTTCATGACCACCTTCAACCCAGCAGTTTTGGCTCGTTCAGCGGCGGCCTGATCGGTCACACCAAGCTGCATCCACACCGCCCCGGCCCCAATGTCGATCGCTTGATCCACCACTTCACCCACGCGCTGGGAGTTCACGAAGCAGTCGACCACGTCAACGTGCCCCGGGATGTCCGCGAGCGAGCGGTAGCCGGTCTCGCCGTGCACGTCCTCACCGGCCAGATTGACCGGGATGATCTCCTGACCGAACTCATCTCGGATCCGCCGGGACACCGCAAAGGCCGGTCGCGTGCGGTTGGTGGACAGCCCAACAACGGCCCACCGCCCCGGGGTGGTGAGTAGCTCGCGAATCAGGTCCGGATCGTTGACGTGGCGATCACTCATACGACCATCGTCTCACTGTGAATCAGCTCGGTCATCATGTTTCACGGGCCGCCGGAACCGGTGGGGAAACTGTACAGTGGTGCCCAGAACGATCATGAGTTCCGACGCACAGCCCTGGCTTGTCGGACGGCAACCCTCTCCCGTAGCGGGGTGCCCCAGGTGAGGATCGGGCCGCATGGCACACCGCATGCGGCAAGTACGGCGCCACACAAGCGCGCTGGACCCGCAGAGTAGGCCGCCGCAGGTGGTGCACGGGGCGCGGGTCGAGTTCGACCTCAAGGGGCACACATGAGCAAGAAGCGGATTTCCGTGAACGCCTTCGACATGACCTGCGTGGACCACCAGAGCTTCGGCCTGTGGCGTCACCCGCGGTCCAAGGCCACCGAGTACAACACCA
Source organism: Kocuria sp. (assembly GCA_030453435.1). GTDB lineage: Bacteria > Actinomycetota > Actinomycetes > Actinomycetales > Micrococcaceae > Kocuria > Kocuria atrinae. The sequence continues at coordinate 756 of JAKDKI010000483.1, read as the reverse complement.
TTGAATACTGGACCAACCTGGCCAAGACCCTGGAGAAGGGCAAGTTCGACGCCCTGTTCCTGGCGGACGTGGTGGGTATCTACGACATCTACAAGAACTCCGCCGCGCCCTCGGTGGCGGACGGTGCGCAGGTTCCGGTAAACGACCCGTTCATGCAGATCTCCGCCATGGCGGCCGTGACCGAGCACCTGGGCTTTGGCGTAACCAGCGCCGTGACCTACGAGCAGCCCTACACCCTGGCTCGCAAGTACGCGACGCTCGACCACCTGACCAAGGGCCGCGTGGGCTTCAACGTAGTGACTTCCTACCTGCCCTCCGCCGCGGAGAATCAGGGTCTGCCGCGTCAGATCGAGCACGATACCCGCTACGAGATCGCCGAAGAGTTCCTCGACGTCTGCTACAAGCTGTGGGAAGGCTCCTGGGAGGACGGCGCCGTGGTCAAGGACCGCGAGGCCGGCCGCTACGCGGATCCCCAGAAGGTCCACCCGATCCAGCACTCGGGCAAGTACTTCAGCGTTCCGGGTGCCGCTCTCACCGAGCCCTCCCCGCAGCGGACCCCGCTGATCTTCCAAGCGGGCGCATCCTCGCGTGGCCAGGCATTCGCCGGACGCCACGCGGAGGCCGTGTTCGTGGGCGGTCTGCGCCCGGACCTCACCCGCTATGTCACGGACAAGATCCGCGAGCAGGCCGAGGAGCAGGGTCGCCACCGCGACGACGTCAAGATCTACGCGATGCTCTCCGTGGTCGTGGACGAGA
>JAKDKI010000012.1 GCA_030453435.1 Kocuria sp. | reverse complement strand
GAGGAGAAGGCCAAGGAGAACGACCTCAACTACGTCAAGCTCGACGGCGAAGTGGGAATCATCGGCAACGGTGCCGGTCTCGTGATGTCGACCCTGGACGTTGTGGCTTACGCCGGCGAGAAGCACGGCAACGTGAAGCCCGCCAACTTCCTCGACATCGGCGGTGGCGCATCCGCAGAGGTCATGGCCGCCGGCCTGGACGTCATCCTCAACGACCCCCAGGTCAAGTCCGTGTTCGTGAACGTGTTCGGCGGCATCACCGCGTGTGACGCGGTGGCCAACGGCATCGTGAAGGCCCTGGAAATCCTGGGTGACTCCGCCACCAAGCCCATCGTGGTGCGGTTGGACGGCAACAACGTGGATGAGGGGCGTCAGATTCTTAGCGATGCCAACCACCCGTTGGTCACCTCCGCGGAAACCATGGACTCCGGCGCCGACAAGGCCGCCGAGCTGGCCCACTCCGCCAAGTAATCGCCCACGCGTAGATCTATCAGGAAGAAGATATGTCGATCTTTTTGAACAAAGACTCCAAGGTCATCGTTCAGGGCATCACCGGCGGCGAAGGCACCAAGCACACCGCCCGTATGCTCGCTGCCGGCACCCAGGTGCTCGGCGGTGTGAACGCCCGCAAGGCCGGCACCACGGTGCAGCACAAGAGCAAGGACGGCCAGGACGTAGAACTGCCCGTTTTCGGCTCTGTGTCCGAAGCAGTGTCCGAGACCGGCGCCAACGCGTCCATCGTGTTCGTGCCCCCGGCCTTCTGCAAGGACGCCGTGATCGAGGCCATTGACGCCGAGGTCCCGCTCATCGTTGTGATCACCGAGGGCATCCCGGTTCAGGACTCCGCTGAGTTCTGGGCCCACGCCAAGGCCAACACCGGTGCGGACGGCAAGCCCAAGTCCCGCATCATCGGCCCCAACTGCCCGGGCATCATCTCCCCCGAGGAGTCCCTGCTGGGCATCACCCCGGCCAACATCACCGGCAAGGGCAAGCTGGGCCTGGTCTCCAAGTCCGGCACCCTGACCTACCAGATGATGTACGAGCTGCGTGACCTGGGCTTCACCACCGCCATCGGTATCGGCGGTGACCCGGTCATCGGTACCACGCACATCGACGCTCTGGAAGCGTTCGAGGCGGATCCGGAAACCGAGGCCATCGTGATGATCGGTGAGATCGGTGGCGACGCCGAGGAGCGCGCCGCTGACTTCATCAAGGCCAACGTGACCAAGCCGGTCGTCGGCTACGTTGCGGGCTTCACGGCTCCCGAGGGCAAGACCATGGGCCACGCGGGCGCCATCGTCTCCGGCTCGTCCGGAACCGCACAGGCTAAGAAGGAAGCTCTCGAGGCTGCCGGCGTGAAGGTGGGTAAGACTCCTTCCGAGACCGCCCAGCTCATGCGCGAGATCTTCGAAGGCAAGTAAGTCGCGCGCGGCCGGTTGAACCGGCACGTACGAATGCCGACGCCGCTCGCCCACTTCGGTGGGGGAGCGGCGTCGGCGCGTTAAAGGCTTGGGAGCGGTAGGTCAGGCCAGGACGATGGTCCGGTTGCCGGAGATCACCACGCGGCCTTCGGCGTGCCATTTCACGGCGCGGGACAGGGCCTGCGTTTCGGCGTCGGAACCGACGGCCACCAGGTCGCTGGGTGTGTGCGCGTGGTCCACGGGAATCACCCGCTGGGCAATGATGGGGCCTTCGTCCAGATCCGACGTCACGTAGTGGGCAGTGGCACCCACCATCTTCACGCCGCGGTCATACGCCTGGTGGTACGGCTTGGCGCCCTTGAACGAGGGCAGGAACGAGTGGTGGATATTGATGCACTTGCCGGACAGGGCGCGGGTCAGGTCATCAGAAAGGATCTGCATGTATCGGGCGAGCACCACCAGCTCGGTGTCGTAGTGCTCCACGAGCTCCAGCAGCTCTGCCTCCGCTTTCGGCTTGGATTCCTTGGTCACCGGGATGTGGTGGAACGGAAAGCCGTAGAAGTCCACGAGCGGCTGCAGGTCCGTGTGATTGGAGACCACCGCAACAATCTCGATGGGAAGCGAATTGACCCGCTGTCGATGCAGCAGATCGGTGAGGCAGTGGGAGATCTTGGAGACCATGATGAGCACCCGGGTCTTCTTGCGGGCGTTGACCAAGCGGAAGCGCATGCGGTGCTGATCGGCCACCGGCTGGAACCCCTCGATGAGGGACTCCGTGGTAACCGTCCCCGGGTCGCTCATGGTGTGACAGCGAATGAAGAACTCGCTGTTGTGGCGGTCGGAGAAGTGCTTCACATCAAAGATGTCGCACCCCTGATTGGTCAGGTTTGATGCCACAGCACTGACCAAACCGTAAGCCTCAGGGCAGTGGACGGTGAGGATGTGCTCATCGGGAGTGGACAGCGGGGCGAACATCAGCGGGATCTCCTAGGACAACACGGTAAACGGCACGTATGAGGGCCGTAGATGATCCTAGCCGGGTGCTCGGGTCCCGAGCCATGTGGGGGAGCCTGATGAGATCGATATCTCGCGTGTGACGGGGTATCACCCGAAAACAGGCGAGGGCGTTTACAACCGGTGGCCCCCGGAGCGGACGGTAGGAGCCCGTCCGGCGCGGGGAGAGGTGCGCCTCTGTTAGAGAACCAGCGGCCACCGGCAGGCGTAAACGCCTCAACGGGATGAAGCCGTGGGCTGAGCGGCTATCGACGCAGGGCATCGACCACAAAGCACCCCCCAGTGCAAGTGTGGTGATTTATCCCGTGCGAAGTCTCCCGTTGTGGTGGTTTCGAGAACCACAGGTCAAAGAATATCCGAAATATGCGGTGGGCAGTAACCGGCCAATCGTGTTGTGGAGACCGCATGGCCTCTAGACCCCACCGATGAATACGTTGGAATGAACTTGTTGCCAAGTCGTAACCATTGGCGGGCTAGGCGAAATGCCTATGGTTGTTGGCCGGCGAGGGAGTTTAACCAGATCAGAGCATGCTTTTGCATATTACGGCGATGCTATGTGTGGGCCGAAGTGGGGACAAGACATATTCGTCGTCAGTTGTCATCGCCGCGTTTAGAAGCTTCTGTTCCGTAAATGGGTCCAGCTGGCACCTTGTCCGAATCCCATTATGCAACAGTGGTATTAAATGCCAGCCCCAAGAGGTAGGTCGCGATGGCCGCGCCGTAGCCGATGGCGAGTTGCCTCAACCCACGTTTGAGCGGGGACGCACCGGAGAGCAAGCCTACGCAGCCGCCGGTGAACAGTAGCGCGAGGCCGACGAGGAACATGCCCACGAGCAATGCGGTGCCGCCACCCAGCCCCAGGAAGTACGGAAGGATGGGGATGATCGCACCGGAGGCGAAGAAGCAGAAACTGGATGCGGCTGCTCCCAGATCCGTGCCGAGGGCCTGGTTCTCATCCGATTCTCGTGGTTCCTCATCCGTGTCCTCGACCTGGCCACGATTAAGAGCCGCTCGTGCCTTGGCGTCCTGGAAGGACAGGGACGGGTCGCAGTCGCAATCGAAGTGTCCTAGTCGTTCTGCCGCGCGGTGTTCCGCAGCTTCCTCGGACATTCCGCGAGCCCGGTAGATCAGGGTCAGCTCGTTGGCATCGAGATCAAGTTCAGGGGCGACCTCCAGGGTCACCTGGGTGGGGCGTGAGGCATCCAGGAGCTCGCGCTGGGAACGGACCGACACGAATTCTCCGGCTCCCATGGATAGCGCCCCGGCCAGTAAGCCGGCGATGCCGGAGACCATGACAATCGAGGAAGAGACTCCCGTGGCACCGATACCCATGATGAGAGCCAGGTTGGAGACCAGGCCGTCATTGGCTCCGAACACTGCTGCGCGGAAGTTACCTGACAGCCGGGTGCGTCCGTCGGTGGCCAGCGCGCGGATGATCTCCTCGTGAACGGCTTCGTCGGCGGCCATCGCCTCTGAAGCGTCCGGGTCCTCGCGGTAGGGGGATCGAGATTCGGCGCGTTGCAACAGGGCCAGGACGAAGACCGTGCCGAAGTGCTTGGCGAGGAACATGAGCGCCCTGGATCGCAGGGAGGGCCGAGCGGATTTTTGCGCGTGCGGGCCAAGAAGCCTGCGCCAGTGCTCCGCGTGCCGGTCTTCCGCCACGGCGACCTGGTGCAGAATCTCACCTTGTTGGCCGGGGGCGTGGTCGGCGAGATGCTGGTAAATCGCCGCCTCTGCCAATTCGTCGGCCAGGTAGCGGCGCCAACGGCGGATCTGCGCGGATGTGGGTTCGGTGGATGGCGTGTGAGCTGAATGGGGCGATTCTGAAAATCCCATGGGGCAAGATCTTACGCCGCGGCTCGCGATCAGGGTTTCGGGAATCCGAAAGGAGAGCGAACCGCGAGCGAGGGTCGCATCGCGGTTCGCGTGGCGGGCTGGTTCGACCCGGGTGGCTTTCGGTCAGCGCGGACGACGCCGCAGGATGGCGAAGGCGACGACGCCCACCAGGATTCCCCAGAACGCAGACACAATGCCGAAGGGCTGAATGCCGGACACCGTGACCACAAGAGTGATCAGCGCGGCCTCGATGACGGCGGGCTGATGGTTGCCCTGATGCATGGAATCGAACATGGAGCCCTGGAGCGCTCCGAGCAGCGCGACACCCGCCAGCGCGGAAATGAGTCCGGGAGGAATGGCGGAGAACAAGGTGACGATCGTGGAGGCGAAGGCGCCGAACAAAATGTAGAAGGCGCCGCACGCGATTCCGGCAACGTAGCGGCGTCGGTGTTCGGGGTGGGCCTCGGGGCTCGTGGCGATACCCGCCGTCACAGCGGCGAGATTCAATGCGTGCGATCCGAACGGGGCGAAGATGATGGACGCGATGCCGCTGGCACCGAGCAGTGCCCTGTCATTGGGCGGGAAGTCAGCGGTCTTCATCATGGCCAGACCGGGCGCATTCTGACCGGCTGCGGTCACGATGAGCAGGGGAATGGAGATTCCTGCGATCGCGGCCCACGAGAAAGTGGGCATCGTGAACTCGGGTACCGTTAATCTGAAATCGGGGGACACGGAATTGATGGCCCCGGTCAGCCAGGCCACCCCCACGCCCAGTCCCATGGCCACGAATACGGCGTACCGGGGGAGGAAGCGCTTGCCCAGAAGGTAGCCGATCACCAGTGCGCCGGCGGGCGCCGGGTTTTCGACCACCGAGGGTGCCACCTGGATCGAGAAGGGCAGAAGCACACCGGCGAGAACCGCAGCGGTAATGGGTTTGGGAATGGCGTCCAGAATTTTGCCGAACCAGCCGGTGACACCCAGTATCAGACCCAGCACGGCGGTGACGATATAGGCACCGATGGCGTCAGAGAAGGAGAAATTACCCAGCGAGGTAATTAAAAGGGCCGCGCCGGGAATCGACCACGCCACCATGACCGGCTGCCGGAACCACCAGCTGCACAGCACGCACGTAATTCCGGATCCGACGGAGATGGCCCACACCCACGACGCGGTCTGCTCGGTGCTCAACCCAGCTGCCCGGGCCGCTTCGAGGACCACAAGTAGCGGTCCGGCGTAGGAGACGACCACGGCCACGAATCCCGCGAGGGTCGCGGACAGGGACCAGTCCTTCCCGAGTGAGTTCCTCGGTGTGTCCCGGGATGGCCGGGGGGCGGTGCTCATGGTTCTCCCGATGAGTTGACGGTGCGGTGGGCTCAGCTCACCATATGGGGAAAATCACACCGGGGGAAATATGAATGCTGTGGAACTTTATCTGATTTACATATCAGTGTCGGCGAGGTCCTGCTCGGGGTCGATCACGGTCAGCGTGCCCGTGCGGCCCTCCGGCACGGGGAAGCTGCCCGTACCCCAGTGGAAAGCATAGGGATCATCGCACGAACGGCCATGTCGAAGGGCCGCCAGAATCCGGTGGGATGCCTCCGCCGGATCGTGCGGTCCAGAGGTCCACGGTTGGTCCGTGGCCAGGGGACGGTTCCAGCCGGCGTTGTCGAAGAACTCGGTGCGGTGGGGCCACGCCTCGGGCGGCAACTGGTGGGCCGAGCTAACCGCACATTCTGCGCCGCCGGGTCCGGTGCGGACCCACGCAGCGGGTGTGTCGGAATCCGAGGGAGCGCCGTCGTACTCGAGCACCAGGAAATCGTTCCACAGAAGTTCCTCGATAGCGCTGGCGAACAGCGCCTCGAGCTTCTCCCACACGGCGGTCGCCTGACATGTTTCGGTGATATCGACCACCCCGATGCCGGCCCGCTCGAGTCTGTGACGGCCCCCGGGGACTGGCGTCTCCGGGTTGACGGTGGGGGACATGAATTTCACTCCATACGCGGTAAAACGGCGGCTGATCAGAGGGAACAGTCCGAGAAGACTGTTCGCAGCAGGGTGTGCCGCTGATGCTTACGGTAACTATCCATGTGGGCCCGGTCGATACCCCGCACGAATATGACTCCGCGCAGCGCGGACGACTCAGGGGGAGAGGAGTGAACGAATGTCGTTGGCCGTAATGGCGGAGGAGAATGCGCGGTCATCATCGAGCACCGCGGAGAACAGGTCCGCCTTGCGTTGCTTGAGTTCCATGACCTTTTCCTCAATGGTGTTCTCCGCGACCATTCGGTACACCATGACCTTCTTGGACTGCCCGATACGGTGGGTGCGGTCTACTGCCTGGTTCTCCGTGGCGGGGTTCCACCAGGGGTCCAGGAGGTAGCAATAATCGGCCTCGGTCAGGTTGATGCCGAAACCACCGGCCTTCAAACTGACCAGGAACACAGGTGCCCTGCCGCTGCGGAACTTGTCGAGAGCGCCAGCGCGATTGCGCGTGGAGCCGTCCAGGTAGCTGTAAGGGATCTTGGCCTCGTCCAAGCGCGCGGCCACGAGTTTCAGGAAACTCGTGAACTGGCTGAACACCAGGGGACGGTGGCCTTCCGCAACGATCTGGGGCAATTGTTCGAACAACGCGTCCAGCTTGGAGGATGACGCCGTGGACTCCGGATCCACCAGCGCGGGGTCCAGGGCGAGCATGCGCAGGGTGGTCAGTGATTGGAAAATGGTGAACCGGTTGCGGTCGAAATTCTGCAGCAGCCCCAGGATCTTGGCGCGTTCACGCTGCAGTCGCCGGTCGTAGGCGGTGCGGTGCGCTTCGTTCAGGCCCACCTGCTGCGTGTGCTCGAGCTTGGGAGGAAGCTGCAGATCGACGTCGTCCTTGGTGCGGCGGAGCATGAAGGGGCGGATGCGCGCCCGCAGCCGCGTGAGCACCTCGGGATCCTGGGCGCGTTCGATGGGCGTCTGGTAATGCTCCGTGAACTTCTTCTTCGAGGGGAACAGTCCCGGCGCCGTCAACGAGAACAGCGACCACAACTCGGAGAGGTTGTTCTCCATGGGAGTACCGGTGATGGCCAGCTTGAACTGCGCCGAGAGATCTTTCACGGCGCGGTACGCCTTGGTGCGCGGATTCTTGACGAATTGGGCTTCGTCCATGATCACACCGGCCCACGGGAGGGACTGGTAGAGGTCCGCTTCCAACCGGAGCAGCGTGTAGGACGTGAGCACCACGTGCGCCCCGCTGGCCGTATCGGGCAGATGCTGCCGCGTGGAGTTCATGGTCTCGATGGTCAACGACGGCGCGAACCTCTTCAGCTCAGCGGTCCAGTTGGCCACCACGGACGTGGGTGCCACCACCAGGAACGGGGGAAGATCCGGCTCCAGCTCTCGGGCTCGGAGAATAGCGGCAATCGTCTGGACGGTCTTACCCAGGCCCATGTCGTCCGCCAAGATGCCGCCCAGCGAGTGGTCCCACAAGAAACTGAGCCAGCGGTACCCCTCGTACTGGTACGGGCGGAGATTGGCCTGGAGCGACTCCGGCTCCACGGGGGCGGGAATTTCCTGCAGGTTGGCCAGCGCTCGCACGCCGTTGCGCCATTGTTCGGCCTGGTGGGTGTCGGTGGCAATGTCCTCGAACTGTTCCCACAATCCGGCTTGGTACCGGTTGAGGGACAGCGGTGCGTCCTTGTCCTCTTGGAGAGAGCGGGCCTCGGCGATCAGTTGCTTGAGCCGCACGAATTCGGGACGGTCCAGCGGGAAATAGGAGCCATCGGGCATGAGCATGACGTCCTGGCCGACGTCCAGGGCCTGGAAGATATCCGCGAAGGGAACGTAGTGCTCTCCCACCTTGATGGTGACGCCCAACCCGAACCAGTCCCGGTGTTCCGTGGGCGCGGTGGACACGGTGATCTCCGGGGCGCCGGTCACTTCCTGGTAGGCGGGAATGCCGCCGCTCTCCTCGATGCGTAGGTCAGGAACCTTGCGCAAGAGGGGGAGCCACACGCGGATGAACCGCAGCGCATCCGATGTGGCATAGGAACTGCGTTTGAAGTCCAACTCAGGAATTCTGCGGTGCACGGCTTGAACGACCGAGGACTCCCACCGTGACTCGCGGTTCACAGGTTCGTCCGCGAGCGGGTTCAGGGGGCGGAAAGGCAACCTGATGCGTTCGCGGCCCTTCTGGTATTCCCATTCCCACTCCACGCGTTCCGTGAGATCGTCGTGATGCACGGTGAGCACCATTTCGGGGTCGGCGACCTGGGGCAATTCAAGGGAACCGTCCGTGGCGGTGATGTCCATGCTCTGGTGCAAGCGTGGGAAGTAGCGCTCGAAGAACTCGTCCACGCCGTCCCGAGGAATGGTCAGCTCCTCCGCTCGGTCAAGGAACGAGCGTTGCTGTTGGTTCAACCGCGTGGCCAGCGGGACCAAGTGCAACGGGAACTGGTTGAGGTCATCCGCCAACTCGAGTTCGCGGGGTTCCGCCTCGGGGAAGAACAGCCCGTGTCCGGGCTGGCCAATGATCCGGGTCCAGTGGAGCGGGATCTCGCTCTCACCCATGATCAATTGGGGAAAGAGCTTGAGCGCCCCGTTCTCGTCCGAGCTGACGCTGACCTCGAACCGACCCGCCGGCCCCACTTGCACGGGCTGACCGGTACCTTGTGAAACCAGAGGAATTCCCAGGGCCTCGGCCCGATTCAGGATGGGCCACAACAGGGGAGAGGTATAGCGCTCCATATGCAGCTGATGGCGGTCCACGGCGTAAGAACCCCGGTGCGATTCGGACAGCGCACGTAGTTCCTCGAACCAGTCCAACTGATCTTCAGTGAGCCGCCCTGACCTGGTGTGGTTGGCCAAATTGCCCCAGTCGATACCGGTGTGGATCCACCCGGAACGTTGCCCGCGCAGTACCGGTCGAGCAGTGAGCGTGACCGGCACGGCGTTCTGGTCCTGCTGCCAAGCCCGGGGGCCGCGGTGCTGGACGCGGGACAGGTTGAGCTCCAACGCGACCGAGGGGCCGTCCTCCGGGTCCGTCACCACCCGATCATCGTCGGACCCCGGGACAATGCGGGACAATTCGCTACGCCAGTCGGTTGTGAGCCCGGTGGGCCGAGCGCTCGCGAAATGTACGTCACCATCCATGCCAATTACCGTACCGCCCTCGGGCGACACGCAAAGTCCGCGTGTGGTGAGGGCGACTGTCACACGGGCGTCCCGCAGCGGCGTCGGAAACCTATAATCAAGACGAACCTGATTTATTTTCACGGCGCCGTAGGGCGCAGACGGAGGATTTGTGGCAGACGCCGCCGGGCTCCACACGGGAGACCACGCCATTGCATCGGGACCCCAAGAAGTCGAGTATCTACGCTGGAACGACGCTGTGGCCAGGGCCTTCTTCGGCACACAGGCTTCCGGTGAACTGGTCCACCTGGACCTTGACGACAAAACATTAGAGATCATCGGCGCCGAATTCGGGCTGGACGGCCCCTCCGCACTGCGGGCCATGGCCGATTCCGTCACACCCTTGTTGGTGGCTGACGGCTCGCGGCGCTCCATGTTCGACACGTTCAACAAGCTGACGGAGGCTTGGTACCGCGCGTCCAGGCGGCAACTCAACGACCTCAACAGGATCGGTCCGCCGCCCGTGGTCGCGCTGCTTGCCCTGTTCTCCCTGGCCGGCCGGCACATGTCCGCACTGGCTGCACGCACGGGTAATAAGTCCGTCTCCGCGTTCTACCTCCCGCTGGCCGTTCTGCTGCAGGCCGGTCAGGACAACGCCAAGGCCTTGGAAACCGCGGTTCGCAAGGACTCCGAGATGTACTGGGATGCACTGCGCTACTGGTTGGAACTGTTCGACGGTCAGGTCGGCCTGCCTTCCGCCTACGCAGTGAATCACCGCCCGGTGGGGCTGGCGCTGTCCCAGACCATGTTCGGTGAGGCCGAGCTGCGGCAGTTGCACCGCATGTTCGAAGACCTCGAACTGACCACCGCGCAGGGAATGAGTGCCCAGGAACTGGGTATTTACGTGGACTTCTGGCTCGATATCGCGGACACGGACGTGTCCAAGGGCATGCGTCGGATCTGGTCCAACCCGCTCACTCGCGACGCCGGCCTGCAGGTCGCCTTGGCACAGCTGGGCGCGTGGGAATCTTCCCGCGACGATGACGCCACGATTGCGGTTGCCACGGAGCGCCGGGCTTCCCGCCACCTGGGTCCGCGCAGTGTCAGCCTGTCCATGACCGACGGCACGGACTACGTGGGTAACCCGATCTTCGAACTCGGATTCGTGGTGCCCAAGCGCATGATTTCAGGACGGGAAGTGGAGCTGACCACCGAGGCCGGCCCGCGCACCATGTTCTTGTCGTATATCGGTGACGCCTATCTGGGTATCTCCGCGTACAACTCGCGCATGTCCAGCGAAACGTTGTTGTCCGGTGAGCTCAAGCTGTCCAACGGGGACACCGAGATCATCCGTAATCCGCGTCCGGTCGTGGTCTTCGCGAAGGACGCCTACTCGGACACGTTCATCTCGGTGGACCATATTCCGGCGGCCTGGCCCAGCCGCATCATGGTGCAGAACAAGCCGGAATGGGTCGAACAGATCCGGGCGATCCTGGACGACTCGGCCTCTCCGGACTACCGCGTGGTGGGCCCCGGCGAGAACGGACTGCCCGAGGACTGGGTGCTGTTCGACGACGTCCAGGTATTGCGCGCGGGCGACCCCATGCTCACGGTCAATGACAACTTCTCCGGGCTCGTGCCGCGGTTGGTGCCGGCCGTGACGCTGTCCGGCGGGTTGCGGATTCCCGGTGACGTGGATCGGTTCTCGGCGTCGCGTCCACCGCAGATCACCGTGACCTCGGACTCGGACGATCCGCTGTCGCTGGAATGCGAATGGCGGAATCCGCACTCGTTCAAGCTGATGTCCACCAAACTTTCCGCGCCCAGGGTCCCACCGTTCCAGGTGAGTCTGGAAGGCTCGGACCTGATGCGGGAGAACAAGACGCTCAAGCCCAACGACTACACGTTGGTGCTCAAGGCCGGTCGCACGGTGAAACAGCGTTTGGAATTCCGCGTTCGGGACAGTTCCTTCTACATCACCCAGCGTTCCCTGGGCTACGAGGGGGAAATGGTGCACGTGGCGCAGGAGCCTCTGTGGCCCGTCACGGCCACCACGTTGGATGAACTTCCCGACGAATACGTGCAGGGTTCCTTCGACAACATGGATTCGGTGGAATTGGCATCCGAATCCCTTGACGTGGAGGTCCCCGAGGTCGCGGGCTGGCACTCTGCCGAGGGGCTCATGTACCCCGAGCGCAGTAACGAATTGCCCGCGCCGGAGGGGGCGTCCTGTTTGGTCACGGGCAAACACAAAGTGATCCTGCCGCCCATGGATCCCAAGGCCAAGGCGCCGTGGATCTTCGGCCGTTGCCGTCACTGCGGCCTGACCAAGCGTTATCCCGGACGACTCACCAAACTTTCCGCGGTCGGTCAGACCGGAACCGTGGAGTCTCTGCAGTTCATTGGTCCGGATTACAGCGATTACCCCGATTCGTGGGCACCGCTGAAGGACGCGTTGACGTTCCTGGGCGGTGGCAAGCGAGGCAGCCTGTCGATCATTGCCCGCCAGTCCGAGGACTCGGAGCGCTTCGAGGAATGGTTTGTGGGCCATCTGCAGGCGCTGGGTTTCCTGGAGGTCATCCGCGACGGCAGCTGGACGGTGCGCCGTTGGCAGGTGTGCTCCCCAGCGCTGACCCAGTTGGTGGACGGCTCCGTGCTGCTCACCGGCGGTTGGCGGGCAGAGCAGGAGGAAACCGTGACGGCGGCCGCCGAGGCGCTCGGCGCGGAGGTCGTGGTGCTTTCCCCGGAGGACCATGCGACCACCCTGCTGCAGGAGGTTGATCTGGACGCACTGCGGGATGAGCTTCCGGACGGCATGTGCGACGTGGTCTACGAGGCCGGTCCCATCATGCTAGACACCCTGCCGCCGCTGTCCTCCGTGGTGGATTCATTGCCGTTGATCGAGATGCAGTACAACGGGGTGGCGGAGCATTTCGTTCCGAAGGACGCCACCTGGCAGGCCACGGAGGATCGCAACCAGGCGGGCTTGTTCCGCATCAATCACCACCATCGCACCCGGTACGCCTACCGCACCGAGGCCGACGTCGCATCCGGCCACGCGCGCCCGGTCTCCTCGGCCCTGGGTAAGCACCTGGCGGCTCGCGATCACGGTACGCCGCTGGTCAGTTATGACTCGGAGCTGCAGTTGCTGTCGGTGCCGATCGGGGCGGAGCTACCCGGGTTGTACGCTCGTGCGGCCGTGCTGTGTTCGGGCCTGTTGCCGACCAAGGTGGACGAGGACTTCTCGCTGAACTACGGGGACATCTCCGATGAATTCGCGAGCGCGCTGGTGGCCAAGCTGCTCGCGTGATCGAACACGTGTGAACGGTGAAAGCGCCGCCCTGCTCACCAGGGCGGCGCTTTCGCGTTGGGTTCACCTACAGTAGAAACAGCTGTATCTGAATACTGAGTAGTAACCAGACGTCTCTAGCCCCCGGGTCGTCCAGCGTCCGGCCCGAATCTGCGAACGTAACCATGAGTGATTCCTCGACCATTCCCAGCCCTGATTCCGGATCATCAACCTCAGCTCAGTCCGATCTACCTGCTGAGGCGTCGCCTCAGCAGAAGTCCCCGATCTCCGTCAACTGGCGTGTCCTGATCGCCTCTGGCATTCTCATCATCGCCTTTTCAATCTGGGCCATTGTCGCCCCCGAGCAGGCAGATACCGTGATTGGCGGTGTCGTTGCCTGGGTGGCCACCCATCTGGGGTGGTTCTACATTCTCACCGCCACCCTGGTCATCGTGTTCGTGGTGGTCGTGGCCGTTAGCAAACAGGGCAATATCAAGATGGGCCCCGATCACGCGAAACCACAGTTCAACATGTTCACGTGGACCGCCATGTTGTTCGCGGCCGGTATCGGCGTGGATCTGATGTTCTTCTCCGTGTCCGAACCGGTCACCCAGTACTACGCACCGCCGGTCGGTGACGGCCAGAACCTGGAAGCGGCCCGCCAGGCAGTCGTGTGGACCCTGTTCCACTACGGCATTACGGGCTGGGCCATGTATGCCCTGATGGGTATGGCCTTCGGGTACTTCGCCTACCGGTTCGGTATGCCGCTGAGTATCCGGTCTGCCCTGTACCCGTTGATCGGTAAGCGCATCCACGGTGTTGCCGGAGATGCCGTGGACACCGCGGCCCTCTTGGGAACGATCTTCGGCGTGGCCACTTCGCTGGGTATCGGTGTGGTGCAGTTGAACTTCGGTCTGCAGTACCTGTTCGGAATCCCCGAAAACCTGGCCGTGCAGTCCGCATTGATCGCTCTGGGTGTGCTGATGGCGGTCGCCTCGTGCGTCTCCGGCGTGGACAAGGGTATTCGCCGGTTGTCCGAGCTGAACATCATTCTGGCCATCGGGCTCATGCTGTACGTGTTGGTCACCGGCCGCACGGCGTTCCTGCTGGACGCCATTGTCATGAACATCGGTGACTTCCTGGCACGCTTCCCGGACATGACCCTGAACACGTTCGCGTTCGAGGCGCCCCAGGAATGGATGAGCGGCTGGACCCTGTTCTTCTGGGCCTGGTGGATCGCGTGGGCTCCGTTCGTCGGCTTGTTCTTGGCGCGCATCTCCCGCGGCCGCACGCTGCGTCAGTTCGTGGTGGGCACCATGACGGTCCCGTTCGCGTTCATTCTCCTGTGGATCTCGATTTTCGGTAACTCGGCACTGGATCTCGTGGTCGGTGGCGACAATGTCTTTGGCGAAGTCGCGATGAGCACTCCCGAACGCGCCTTCTACTCGCTTCTGGCCGAGTACCCCGGAGCAACCATCGCGGCCTCCATCGCGACCTTCACCGGTCTGCTGTTCTACGTGACCTCGGCGGACTCCGGCGCATTGGTCATGAGTAACTTCACGTCCAAGATCGATGACCCCAACCAGGACGGCGCCAAATGGCTGCGCGTGTTCTGGGCGGTCGGTACCGGTGTGCTGACATTGGCCATGCTCCTGGTGGGCGGTGTGACCACGCTGCAGAACGCCACATTGATCATGGGGCTACCTTTCTCCATCGTCATGTACCTGATCATGGTCGGTTTGTGGCGAGCGCTCCGCGTGGAGGCGAGTACCGCGGCGTCGAACGCTACGGCCAGCCGCTCGGCCGTTGCCGGGCGAACGGGTCGCGAGACCCACTGGCGCTCGCGACTGACCAGGTTGGGCAATTACCCGGGTGCCCGCACCGCGCAACGCTACGTTCACGACGTCGCCGCGCCCGCCCTCAATACGCTGGCCGTGGAGCTGCGCGAATCGGGATTGGACGTCACGGTCGAATGCACGTCCATTCCGGACAACTCGCCCGTGGATCAGGTGTGCATGCACGTGAACCTGGCCCCGGAACGTGATTTCACTTACCAGGTGTACCCCGTGGCATTCCCCACGCCGGGCTTCGGCGGGTTCCGCACCAACCCGGACTCGGACCTGTACTACCGCTTGGAGGTGTTCACGGCGACCGGCTCAATGGGCTACGACGTGCTTGGATACACCCAGGAACAATTGATCAACGACGCTCTGGACGGTTACGAACGTCACCTGGAATTCATCCGAATCAACCAGGAACACCCCGGAAGTACCCAGATTGGTCTGACCACGTCTGAGACCATTACGTGGAGCGAAGATTTCTCTGAACCCCAGGAGGAAACACGATGAGTAACACCCTGTACATCGACGGCCAGTGGGTCCCCGCTATCGAGGGCGGTACCAGGACCATCACATGCCCCGCGGACGGCACCGAGGTGGCTGTGGTCGCCGAGGCCACGAGCAAGGACACCGAGCGCGCCATCGCCGCAGCGCGAGCGGCCGCGGACGACGAACGTTGGGCCCGCGTCCCAGCCCCGGAACGCGGTCAGTTCCTGCTGCGCGTGGCGGACACCCTGCGAGAGCGCTCGGAAGAATTCGCTCTGGCCGAGTCCAAGGACACGGGCAAGCGGATGGAAGAGTCGCGCCAGGACATGTCCGACATCGCGGACTGCTTCGAGTATTTCGCCAAGATCGCGGCCGTGGACGCCGGTCGCATCATCGATGCGGGTGACCAGGACGTACTCAGCCGAGTGGTTCACGAGCCCGTGGGTGTGTGCGGGATGATCACTCCCTGGAACTACCCGCTGCTGCAGGCGGCGTGGAAGATCGCGCCGGCCTTGGCCGCGGGAAACACGTTCGTGCTCAAGCCGGCAGAACTCACCCCGCACACCTCGATCCTCATGCTGCAGGTGCTCGCTGACCTCGGACTCCCCGCCGGTGTCGGCAACCTGGTGCTGGGCGCGGGTGCCCAGGCGGGCGCGCCGCTGTCCAGCGACCCGCGGGTGGACCTGGTCTCCTTCACCGGTGGCCTGGTGACCGGTCGAGTAATCGCTGCCGAGGCGGCGTCGACGGTCAAGAAGGTGGCCCTCGAGCTGGGCGGTAAGAACCCCAACGTGATCTTCGCTGACGCCGATTACGACGCCGCTCTGGACAACGCCCTCAACGCCGCGTTCATCCACTCCGGGCAGGTTTGCTCCGCCGGTGCGCGCCTGGTGATCGAGGAATCCATTGCCGAGAAGTTCGTGACCGACCTGGTGCGTCGGGCCGAACAGATTCAGCTGGGTGGGCCGTTCGACGAGAAGGCCGAAACCGGTGCGCTGATCTCCGAAGCTCACCGCGACAAGGTCCACGCCTACGTGGAGCGGGCTCGCGAGCAAGGTGCGCGGGTGCGTTGCGGTGGGAAGTTCGCCGAAGGCCCCTCGGCGGACGGGTCCCTGGAGCTGAGCAAGGGCGTATTCTACCTGCCCACCGTGATCGACCAGTGCACGCGTGAGATGGATTGTGTCCACGATGAGGCGTTCGGCCCCACCGTGACCGTGGAAACTTTCCGTACCGAGGAAGAGGCCATCGAGATCGCCAACGACACCAACTACGGCCTGGCCGGCGCAGTGTGGACCCAGGCAGCGGGCCGCGCCCAGCGCGTGGCGGGCAAACTGCGCCACGGAACCGTGTGGATCAATGACTTCGGACCGTATCTGCCCCAGGCGGAATGGGGCGGTATGAAGCAGTCCGGCGTGGGCCGCGAACTGGGCTTCCACGGTCTGGCCGAATACCAGGAAACCAAGCACATCTACCACAACACCCGTCCCGCGGTGACCGGCTGGTTCGCCGAGCACTGAGCCGCTCGGCCGAACCGCAGCAAGCACACTGTTGACTCAACGATGGGAGACATCATGACCACCACCGAAAGCGTGGCAACCTACGATTACATTGTTGTTGGCGCAGGTTCCGCCGGAGCCGTGATCGCGGCCCGCCTGAGCGAGAACCCGGACGTAACCGTAGCGCTGCTCGAGGCAGGCACCCACGACGAGAACGTACCCGAGGTGCTGACCCTCAACCGCTGGATGGAACTACTGGAGTCCGGCTACGACTGGGATTACCAGATCGAACCGCAGGAAAACGGTAACTCCCACATGCGGATGGCTCGGGCCAAGGTGCTGGGCGGCTGTTCCTCACACAACTCGTGCATCGCTTTCTGGGCGCCCGCCGAGGACATGGACGAGTGGGAATCGAAGTTCGGGGCCGAGGGATGGAACGCCGAAACGGCCTTCCGCTTGTACCAGAAACTCGAGAACAACGAGGACTCCGGAGCCCACCACGGCCACGAGGGCCCGGTGCGGTTGCGGCAGGTACCCGCCGTGGACCCGTGCGGTGTGGCCGTGCTCGACGCCGCCGAACAGGCCGGTATTCCGCGCGCGGACTTCAACACCGGCAAGACGGTGACCCAGGGCGGCAACTTCTTCCAGATCAACGCGCGCGAGGACGGCACCCGTTCATCGTCTTCGGTGAGCTACCTCCACCCGATCAAGAACCGTGAGAATCTCACGATCCTGACGGGCACCCAGGCCAAGCGCGTGCTGTTCGACGAGAATCGGCGGGCCACCGGAGTGGAGGTCACGGACAACGCCTTCGGACGCGCGCACGTGATCACCGCCAACCGGGAGGTCGTCGTCTCGGCCGGCGCCATCGACACCCCCAAGCTGCTGATGCTGTCCGGCATCGGCCCCGCCGAGCACCTCTCCGAGGTGGGGGTGAACGTGTTGGTGGACTCCCCGGGTGTCGGATCGCACCTGCAGGACCACCCGGAGGTCGTGATCCAGTGGGAGGCCAAGAAGCCCATGGTCGAGGATTCCACCCAGTGGTGGGAGATCGGCCTGTTCGCCCAGGTGGACGAGGGGCTGGATCGCCCGGATCTGATGATGCACTACGGCAGCGTGAACTTCGACATGCACACCTACCGCCAGGGATACCCCACCGCGGACAACGC
>JAKDKI010000125.1 GCA_030453435.1 Kocuria sp. | reverse complement strand
CCATTTTGGCGGTTCTGCACCCTAATCCGGGGGTTGTCAACTGTTGGGGTGTCCCCACCGCCGTTTTCATGCCCGGAGGCGTTGCGCTCAGCCGCGGGTGCTGAACGGTCTAACTACTGATCCGATGTTCGTTCCGAGTCACCGGAATCCTGGTTTTCGGAACGATCCTTGGACCACGGCGCGTTGGCCGGGGACGAACCCTGTTGCTGCGGGCTCCGTTCTTCCGCGGTACCTTGAGCCGGCCCTGCCCCCTGCGGGTTTTGCTGCAGCGGCGTCTGGGGCTGAGCCGGTGCTTCCGGTTCCAGGCGGATGCCGTACTGCGGGCGGCCGTCCGGCAGATCGGGGAACTTGGCGGAGCGGTTGGAATCCGGCTGCTGTTGCGGCTGATCCTGCACGCGCTGTCCATAGGCGGGCTGCCCCTGTTGACCTTGTTGTCCGGGGCCGTTCGAATAGCCCTGCTGAGGTGCCCCACTCTGCTGGCCGGGTCCACCGCGCCACCCTTGCTGACCCTGCTGAGGCGCCTGCTGGTGGGGACCCGGTTGGCCGCCGTACGGTCCGGAGTATCCCTGGGGACCGTTGGGACCGGGTGCGCCCGGGCGGCCCTGCGACCAGTTCTGACCCTGCGGTCCGTTCTGCCCTTGGGGGCCCCACTGCCCCTGCTGCGGACCCCACTGCCCACGCGGCCCGTTGGGGCCCTGCGGGGGCTGATTCCAACCGCCCTGCTGAGGCCGGGGCCCCGGGGCCTGGCGCAGGTTGAGACCGCCCAAGACGTTCCGGGCTTCACCCGCAACTTCGGGTGCCGCGATCACTTCGTAGCTGCCCGCCACAATGCGGTTGGTCGAGGTGAAATCACGCTTGCCGCGCTGCATCGCGTACGTGATGGTCGCGAGCAACATCCAGAAGGCGCCACCCATGATGATGGGCAGCAAGAGCGCCTGTGCCAGGTCCATGCCGCCCAACAGTGACATCAACAAGCCGAAGAACGCACCGAACACCACGCCGTTGAGGGCACCTTGGAGCGCCACTTTGGGGTAGGACAAGCGACCGGTCACCTGCTCGACGGACTTCAGGTCGCTGCCGATGATGGAGATCTTGGCCACCTCGAACTGCTGGTCGGCCAGGTAGTCCACGGCCTTCTGCGCGTCCGCGTAGCTCGTGTAACGTCCGATGGCTTCACCGCGCGGGATCTCGGCGGTGGTGGACAGTGTCATGGGGCCCCTGGACGAATAACTCATGTGACTTATTCTCGCGTAGTTTCTCGGTAGGCAGCAGGGAAACCCCTGAATCATCGCGACCGGTGAACATCGAGGACTTGTCAGCCGAATCTCACCGGCACGAATGCCGCTCATTCGTTCCCGTTCATTAGGCTGGGACGGTGAGCACAAACCTCTCAAAAATTTTCGTGGCCCGTTTGATCGGCCTGGACGTGTTCGACCCGCTCGGTGACCGTCTGGGTCGATTGCGTGACCTCGTGGTGCTTTTGCGCACCGGGGGCCGTGGTCAACCCATGGCCCGACCCATCGTGGTGGGCCTGGTGGTCGAAGTGCTCGGCAAGAAACGGGTCTTCGTTCCCATGACGCGAGTGACCAGTATCGACGCGGATCAGATCATCTGCACCGGTCTGGTGAACCTGCGCCGCTTCGAGCAGCGCGGTGCGGAGACGCTGGCCGTGGGCGAGCTCTTCGACCGCACCGTGGCCCTCCTGGACGGTTCCGGTGCCGCCACCATCGAGGACATGGCCATGCAACAGGTGGGCAACCGCGGTGACTGGCAGATCAGCCAGTTGTTCGTGCGTCGTTCGGTCTCCAGCGGAGGGTTAATCCGACGCCGCGGTGAAACCATGATCGTGGATTGGGAGGACACGGACGATCCGTCCAACGCAGGCCACCAGCCGGCCACCCAGTGGATTTCCCAACACGAAGAGGACCAGGCCGCGGATATCGCGGACGAGCTGCGCGGCATGCCTGAAAAGCGCATGCTAGAGATTGCCGCGGAACTACAGGACGAACGCCTCGCGGACGTGCTCGAGGAGCTTCCCGAGGAACACCAGGTCTTCATCCTGACGCACCTTGGCAACGAACGCGCCGTCGCACTGCTCGAGGAAATGGACCCCGACGACGCCGCGGACCTCCTCAACGAGCTACCTCCCGAGGACGCCGAGAAGTTCATCACCATGATGGAACCCGAGGACGCCGAGGACGTGCGGCGTCTGCGGACGTACGAGGAGGGCACGGCCGGTTCGCTCATGACCCCGGTGCCCATCGTGCTACCACCCGAGGCCACGGTCGCTGAAGCGCTGGCCCACATCCGCCAGGAAGAGATCATCCCCGCCGCGGCCTCCGCGGTGCTGGTGTGCCGGCCGCCGTTGGAAACCCCCACGGGTAAGTACTTGGGGTTCGTGCACACCCAACGGCTCTTGCGCTATCCCCCGCCCGAGGCCGTCGGCAACCTGATCGATCGTTCGATCGAACCCGTGTCGGACATGGCGTCCCTCGAAGAAGTGGCGCGGGAACTGGCCTCCTACGACCTCACCATCCTGCCGATCGTCAATGACGCGGATCGGCTGGTGGGCGCTGTGACCATTGATGACGTGCTGGATGCGCTGCTGCCCGATGACTGGCGCACCTACGATGACGGCACTCCGATCCGGAAGGTGGGTAAGCGGTATGAGTGAACCCAAGCGCAATTTGTCCTCCCAGTACGCCCCGGTCCCGCTGGACCAACCGCGGGAGCACCGCCCCAGTTTCTTCCAACGGTTCCGTCCCAATCCGGATTCTTTCGGTCAGCTGACCGAGACGTTTGCTCGCTGGATGGGTACCCCCCAATTTCTGCTGTGGATGTCCATCTTCGTGTTCGTGTGGCTGGGCTGGAATACCCTGGCGCCCGAGAGCATGCAGTTCGACCCGCGCGCCCTCAACTACACCCTGTTGACGTTGATGCTGTCCCTGCAGGCCTCTTATGCTGCGCCGCTGCTGTTGCTCGCCCAGAACCGCCAGGACGACCGTGACCGCGTTGTTGCGGAGGAGGACCGCAAGCGCGGCCAACAGAACCTCGCGGACACCGAGTACCTGACCCGGGAAATCGCCTCGCTGCGCATTGCGCTGCGTGAGGTGGCCACCCGGGACTACGTGCGCTCGGAACTGCGGTCCCTGCTCGAAGAAATTCTGGAAGCTCAGGACAACAAGCAGGCCGATCCGGTCGACGCTGACGCAGCGCCCAAGAAGGAACCCGGTCAGGGCAAGAAGAAGAAAAAGAACCAGTCGGCCACCACGGCCATCCCCGTGGTTCCCAGGGCCGCGGACGGTAAGGATTCATGACCGACTCCCCCATCGGCCCACAAACACTCGATCCTCGACTACGCCCCGCCCTCGACAAGGTCATCGACCCGGAGTTGCGTAGGCCCATCACCGAACTGGGCATGGTTCAGTCCGCCCGGTTGGACGGCACCACCGCACGGGTGACCATTCTGTTGACCGTCTCCGGGTGCCCCATGCGCGGCACCATCGAGACGGACGTGACCGAGGCCCTGAGCGCCGTCGACGGCGTCACCGATACGTCCGTAGACGTGGGTGTGATGACCCCGGCCCAGCGCGAGGAACTCCAGGAAAAGCTTGGGCACCGCAAGTCCAATCCGTTCGCCGACCCCCACAACCTCACGCGTGTTCACGCCGTGACCAGTGGCAAGGGCGGGGTGGGCAAGTCCAGTGTGACCGTGAACCTCGCCGCGGCGCTGGCGGCCATGGGTCGCACCGTGGGCATCGTGGATGCGGACATCCACGGTTTCTCGGTTCCGGGGCTGCTGGGTATCACCCAGCCACCCACGCGGGTGGGTGACATGATTCTTCCGCCGGTGGTCGAGGTTCCCGCCGGCCTCAAGACTCCCTACGACGACGCCGCTCCGGGCGCCTCCCAGCGCCGAGCCAACCGGGGCGTGATCAAAGTGATCTCCATCGGCATGTTCGTGGACCCGTCACAGCCCGTTGCTTGGCGCGGGCCCATGCTGCACCGTGCCGTGGAGCAATTCCTCACGGACGTCCACTTTGGCGATCTCGATCATTTATTGCTCGACCTGCCCCCGGGCACCGGCGACATTGCTATCTCGGTGGGCCAGTTACTGCCCAACTCGGAGGTGCTGGTGGTTTCCACCCCGCAGCACGCTGCGGTGACCGTGGCCGAACGTTCCGGTGCATTGGCCCAGCAAACGGACCAGAAGGTCACGGGCGTGGTCGAGAACATGTCCGCCATGGTCATGCCGGACGGCACCCGAATGGAAGTCTTCGGATCGGGCGGCGGTGCGAACATCGCGGCGTCGTTGACCGAACGCTTGGGCTATGACGTGCCGCTGCTCGGGGAAATCCCGCTGGACGTGAGCGTGCGCGAGGCCGCCGACCGTGGCGAACCCGCCGTGTGGGCCCATCCCGATTCCCCGGCGGCGGAGCACCTGTGGGCCGTGGCCAAGGTCCTGGACGAGCAGGGTCGCAACCTGGTCGGACGCAGTCTGGGCATCACACCGCGGGGCTGAACAACACACGTTGAGCCGACCGCTCGAGCACCATGAAAAGACCCGCTGTCCGGCCTGGGCCGGACAACGGGTCTTTTCATGGTGCTGGTGAATCCTCGCCGGCTCACGTGGCTTCAGTGTCGAAGGGCGCTCGTTCACCGGGTTCCAGTCTGCGGACCGTGGGTGCCGCGGCCGAGGCGGCCTGATACGCGGGGGCCTGGGGTTCGTCCTCTTCCATGAGGGCCTCTCGCACAATCACCCGCGGGTCGTATTGCCGCGGATCGAGTCTGCGCCAATCAACATCTGAGAATTCGGGGCCGAGCGTCTCTTTGAGGTCGTCCTTGGCCCCGGTGGCATAACGCTTCAAGGATTTGATCAGATCCTTGAGCTTCTCCGCGTATTCGGGCAGCCGTTCGGGACCGATGACCACCATGGCCACCACGAGGATGAGGATGGCTTCTCCGCCAGAAATGCCGAACACTTACCGAACCTACCAACGCCGTATGACGCGAACGTGAACGCCGCGTTTACCCAATAATTTCCCGCAGCCCATCGAGCACCGTGAATCCGAAGCCATTCGGTTCAGAACCCGGCAGCGTGACGCGACCTCGTTCTTCCGCGGCTACAAGGGTAAGGGTACGCGACAGGGCGGAGGGGGAAGCATCAGTCATGACCGTGTAGACGACATCGTCTCGGGACATCACGGCCCGCCACGGCTCGGATCGGACAACCCACAGTTGGGTGCCCTCCACTGCGGATTCATGCAATCCCTCCGCACTGACCGGCAGGCCGGTGGCACCGTCCACGGGGTTGTCCGGGTTGACGTGACCGCGTTGTTCGATGACTCGAACACTGTGCTGGTCGTTCACCAAGGTGATCGCCACCATGGGTTGCCCGGCGACTTTTCCCTGGACCATGGATTCCACCTGATATCCCTCGGATGCGAGGGACGGGAGGGTCCAGCCTTCCGCGCGCAACGCCTGCGCATCCGTTTCGGTGGCGGTCTTGATCATGCCGTGGCTGCCGTTCCAGGCAGCGGCGGCGGGAGGCACATCCGCGCTACCGGAAGAGTTGAGTTTGTGACCCACCGACCATCCAACGCCCACGAGCAGAGCAGCGGTGACGCACAGCACCACCGTGGTTGCGACAACAACCGTGCGGCGATTCGGGGCCCGGTGGCTGCGAGAGCTGTTTCGATACAGGGTGCTCAGCGTGGTCTCCCCCTCTCGGAAGTCGGGCGGTGGATCGGTGACAAGACATTGTCATTCTGTGCGGTGAAGCTGACAGCGATCTGGATGGTCACGGGAAATTCTCCGGCCTCCGCACGGCTCTCCTCAGCAGCACACGGCAATCCGCTCAGCGGCCTCCTCACTACCAAGGTGCGCGAGGGCGGCGGGGACCGCGATAAGCTGAACCATCATTACCGCACTGGCACTCGTGCCGCGGTCCATGACCACCAGGGAAGCAGCGAAGGGCACACTAACGTCCATGAGTACGGATAAGACCACCAGCTGGGCCTACTGCGAGGCTTACGCCACGGACGACGAAACCGCGTACCGTGCCCGCGAGCGATCCCTGGCACTGCGGCTGGACCCGGTCACCCCCGCCACCGCCGCTCTGCTCACGGTGCTGGCATCCTCCGCGCGGCCTGCCACAGTGGTGGAAGTGGGCACCGGCGCGGGCGTCTCAGGACTGTCCTTGCTGCGGGGCATGCCCTCACATTCCGTACTGACCACGATCGACACGGACATCCGCGCACTGCGTGCTGCCCGTGACACTTTCCGGGAGGCCGGATTCGAAACGAAACGGACTCGCACCATTTCCGGTGCGGCTTCGCTGGTGCTGCCGCGTCTGACCGAGAACTCCTACGACATGGTGTTCCTGGACGCGGACCTCGCCAATACGGCCGAGTACGTCATCGAGGGTGCCCGATTGCTGCGCCGGGGTGGCATGCTGATCGTCAACGATGCGCTGCACCAGGACCGTGTGTCCCAACCGGCCTACCGGGACGAGGACACGGTCATCATGCGCGACGTGGTGCGCACACTGCGCGGCGAGGAACGGCTGGCAAGCACTTTGCTCCCCACGGGCACCGGCGTGCTGCTGGCCGTGCGCCGCTGACCGTCGATCAGGGAGCTGATTTCTCCAGCGGGCCACCGTTGAATGCGCGCCGCCGTCGACCCACCTGAAATTGCGAAGGTACGACAAAGTCTTGCCCGGACACGACAAACCTCGAGGGTCCACACACGTTATGTGTGTGGACCCTCGAGGTTTGTCGAGCGGTGGTCAACCGGCCGTTACTCAGTCACCTTGGCGAGGCACTCGCGAAGCTCCGTGGCCTCGTTGGCCTTCAGCTCCA
>JAKDKI010000482.1 GCA_030453435.1 Kocuria sp. | reverse complement strand
CAGCTGGCCGCCTCCGACAACACCAATGACAGGACCTGTAATGGGGAAACTCACGCTCCCCAGGGTATCGCCACAGCGGGCCACCAGCTATTTAGGAGTAGGATGCACCTCAATATGCGGGTAGATCACGCACATCTGCGGATCGCCCATGAGCGTGCAAGACCCAGTGCGCGCGTGACTTCCCCGAGCTACGGAAACCGAGAACTATACGTGAATCGCATCATGGAACGCGCCGACGCGCTGTGGCACCTGTTCGTCAAAGAGCTGATGAAGTTCGGCGTGGTGGGCGCCCTGGCGTTCGTTATCAATGCGTCGCTCACGTGGATCCTGATGCACACCCCGTGGTTCGAAGACAGTCACATCAAGGCCAAGTTCGTGGCCACCGTGGTCGCCATTCTTTTCTCATGGATCGCCAATCGCTTGTGGACCTTCCGTGAGAAGCGCCAGGAGAACAAGCGCCGCGAGCTGGTGCAGTTCTTGGTCGCCAACGGCATTGGTCTGGCTATCGAGATGGGTTGCTTGTTCTTCAGCTACTACATCCTGGGCCTGCAGTCGGCCACGGCATCCTTCATTTCCGGCACGATCATCGGCACCATCCTGGGCACCATTTTCCGCTACTTCGCGTATCGATTCTGGGTGTTCCGCCAGGAGCTCGATGATGATCCGGATTTCGCGGGCAGCCGCGAAGAGGAGTTCGCGTTCATTACGGGTCAGATTCCCGTGGTTCAGCGCAAGGAAGAGACCGCTCGGGCGGAATCGGACGCCACAACGAGGTCCCGCACCGATCCCGACTCTCCGCACAGCAAGGGCTGAGTCTGCTCCGGTCGATCTACGGGGTCACACGACCGGCTCGTTCGCTCAATCGGCCAGCAGCGGGACAGCCTTTTCCTGTGCCAGGACATCCGGCGTAACATCCGCTGCATTCGCGGCCAGCAGCACTGCACCACCGCGCAGCAATACCCCGAGCGTGGTCAGCAGCGCTCGATCGTCCCATCCGCCGGTCAACGGCAGGTACACCGTGGAGTCCTCGGTCGCCGACGCCGCTCCCGCGGCCTCCGCAAGCAGCTCACCGTGCGTGATTCCGACCTCTGGCAAGGCGTGATCGCCGTCCTCAGGTTCTTCCAAGCCCATGTACACATCAGGAAATGATCGGACCTCGGCACAGAAGTCGATGACCGGATCCGGAGTGGGCTGTTCACATGCGAAGGCAAGTGCGGGGGCCGCCACAGCCATGACGTGTTCCGCGGGAACGTCGACCTTGAGGTGACCCTCGAGCGCCGCGTGGACGGCGGCGTCGTCGGCGGAATTCTCGGTGAAGCGGACCGAGGCGCCCACTCGCAACGCTGCGAGGGCCAGAACCACGAGGCGCCAGTGTTGGCGCGAGGAAATGGTGACGAGCTGGCCGGATTCAACGTCCAATTCGTCGACCAGGAGGCTCGCGGATTTCTCCACCCAATTGACCAGTACTCGGCCGGAGAGTTCCACGCGATCGTGTCCGTCCCGCCAGATGAGGGCCGGTGTGGGGCGCTCGGAAAGCTGCCCCAGGGCCTGGGCGAACGTAGTCGGTGTGCTTCTCACGCGGAAACTCCTTAGGGTAAGTGACGGTCCTTTGACCACACTGACGGCACGCCGGTCAAATCTGCAAGTCTTCCGAACCCAGCTTGACTACATGGGACTTACACGCGTGTAATTAGGGGGTCCGCTTCGGGCCGAGCGGACCAATCCCTCGCCTGAAGCGGTTGGTTCCCTGCGGCTCGAATGGGCAGGTCACGGGCACCACATCGCTTTTGCGTCGGACGGAAGGACTGACATGGGAGAGGCCGCACGCCGCCACTTCA
>JAKDKI010000124.1 GCA_030453435.1 Kocuria sp. | reverse complement strand
GGTTCTCCGGCACGTGCGTGCCCGATTCCTCACCCGTGATGGCGTCCCAGGGGCGTTCCGCCCGCAGCACGTCTACCACGGCGTTCTCCGCGGCCACATCAAAGGCAGTGACCCAATCCCCCGGTGAAGTTTTGTTGACGGCATCGAACTCGGACTCATCCCGCTTCTCCAGGACCGCTGCACCAGCGGCAGCCGCGTGGAAGGCCGTCTCAAGAAGCTCTTCGAGTTCGGCGGTGTCCGGGCCCAGGCCCTCGAGTACGCGATCCATACGTTCAGTTCTCCTGCGTTTCGGTCATTGCTTCTGTCACTGAGTCAGTGGTACCGGGTGCTTCCTCCATGGAATCCCCGGAGTCCTGGTCGCCCAAGGCAGCTGGCCCTTCCGCGAGCAACCGGTCGAACCCGGCTTCATCCAAGACGGGAACACCCAATGATTCAGCCTTGTCCAATTTGGACCCGGCGTTCTCCCCGGCCACCAGGAAGTCAGTCTTCTTCGAGACGGATCCCGAAGCCTTACCGCCTCGTACCAAGATGGCTTCCTTGGCGGAGTCGCGACTGTAGTTCTCCAGGGATCCTGTGACCACCACGGTCACACCTTCGAGGGTGCGAGGCGTGGATTCGTCAATCTCTTCCTCCATGCGCACACCGGCCGCAGCCCATGTATCAACCACTTTGCGCCGCCACTCCTCGCTGAGGAACTCCTTGACCGCCTGAGCGATAACCGGCCCCACGCCGTCGGTACCCGCCAGGGTTTCTTCATCCGCGTCACGAATGGCCTGCATCGACCCGAAAGCAGTCGCCAGCGAGCGCGCGGCGGTCGGCCCCACGTGGCGAATCGACAGGGCCACGAGAACTCGCCAAAGCTCCTTGGACTTAGCTTTCTCGAGCTCCGTGAACATTTGCTCGGTGGTCTTGGACGGCACGCTGGGTTTGGCCTTGGTGGCCTTCGTCCAGAAGTAAGGGACCAGCTGAAGCGTGACCTTCTGGGCCTTCTCCCCCGTCTCCTTGTCTGTCACCGTTCGCTTGATCTCGCGCCAGATCTGGACGTGCTCGAGATCCGCGGCGGTGAGATCAAACAACCGCGCTTCGTTACGCAGCGGCGGTTCGGAGAACTCGGAGCCGTCGGGGGCGTCCAGCGGGACGGGCTGAGTGAGGGCCTTGGCCGCCTCGTCACCGAGCGCTTCAATGTCGAAAGCACCACGGCTCGCGGCGTGCGAAACGCGTTCCATCAGCTGTGCGGGGCAGCTCTCAGCGTTGGGACAGCGGATATCCACGTCACCTTCCTTGGCGGGGCGCAGTTCCGTGCCGCAGTTGGGGCAGTGGGTGGGCATGACGAATTCCCGCTCGGTTCCGTCCCGCAGTGCGGCTACCGGACCCACGATTTCCGGGATCACGTCTCCCGCTTTGCGGAGCACCACCGTGTCCCCGATCAGCACGCCCTTGGCCTTGACCACGTCCTGGTTGTGCAGGGTGGCCATTTCCACTGTTGAACCGGCAACTTTGACGGGTTCCATCACGCCGTAGGGCGTGACGCGCCCGGTTCGCCCCACGTTCACGCGAATGTCCAGAAGCTTGGTGTTGACCTCTTCCGGCGGATACTTGTAAGCCACCGCCCACCGGGGCACACGGGACGTGTACCCCAACCGGAATTGGGTGCGGCGGTCATTCACCTTGATGACAATGCCGTCAATCTCGTGCAGCAGGTCGTGGCGTTTGTTGCCGAACTCCTCGATGAAATCCAGCACCTGCTCGATGCTGCCCAGAACCTTGGAGTATGGACTCACCGGTAGACCCCAGGATTTGAGGACATCGTAGGCCTCGGACTGGCTGTCCAAATCGAAACCCTTTGCGGCGCCAATGCCGTGCACGAACATGGACAGGGGCCGACGCGCGGTGACCTGCGGATCCTTTTGCCTCAATGACCCTGCTGCGGCGTTACGCGGGTTCGCGAAAGGTGCTCGCCCCTCTTCAACGATCTGCTCGTTGAGCCGGCGGAAGTCCTTGGACGAAATGAAAACTTCGCCGCGGATCTCTACCTCTTCCGGCAAGTTCTCACCGGAAAGCTTTTGCGGGATGTCCTTGATGGTCGCCACGTTGTGAGTGATGTCTTCACCGGTGGTGCCGTCTCCACGGGTTGCGGCTCGCACCAGATCACCATTGCGGTACAGCAGGTTCACAGCCAACCCGTCGATCTTGACCTCGGACAGCCACTGGACCTTGGGCGCACCGGGTAGGTCCGCGATCTGCGCCTCGGCCCGCGTGAGCCACGCGGTGAGCTCATCAGTGGAGAAAACGTCCTCCAGCGAGTACATCTTCTCGAGGTGCTTGACCGGCGAGAAGGCTGCGGATACCTCACCCCCCACCTCTTGCGTGGGCGAGTCGTTGGCCACCAGGTGCGGGTTCAGTGCCTCGAACTCTTCGAGCTTGCGATACAGCTCGTCGTACTCAGCATCCGAAATGGTGGGCTGATCGTTCACGTAATAGGCGGTACGCGCCTCTCGGACACGATCCGACAGCTCCGCGTACTCCTCGCGCAGCGCCTCGCTGGGCTCGTCCGGGTTCAGGTCCTGCCCGGAGGCATCCGTGGCCTGCTGAGTTTTGGTCACCTTGTTCTCGCTCACCCCACCATTGTGTCCCACGGCTCGGACATCATGGCTCGGACATGCTGCACCGCCTCCACCGCCGTCAGAGCGTGAAAAGACGGTGCGGCCGAGACCCTTGAAGTCCTTGCCGCACCGTCCAATCGATCAGTCAGGTTGAACGGCCGTTACAGCGGCTTGACCACCAGATCCAAGTGGGGCTTGTTCCGCTTGGGATTCCAGGCGATCACGCGAGAGCCGCCCCAGTGTTCGCGGCGGCCGTCATCGTGAACGGAAACGGCCACGGTGGAGGGCAACAGTACGGGAGCCGCGAATTCGACCGACCACGTGAACGGCACTTCCGAGGGCACAGCGGTGGCCGCGAGCGCGCGGGAGGCCGTGTACATGCCGTGGGCAATGGTCCCCTTCATCCCGAGTGCCTTGGCCGAGGGTCCCGAAAGGTGAATGGGGTTGTAGTCCCCACTCACCCCTGCGTACTGACGCCCGGTGTCCGCCTTGAGCGACCACTGCGCGGTCTGCTGCGGGGCGTTGAACGGAACGGTCAACGCGGAGTCCTTGGACTCCTCGTCGCTCGTTCGGGCACCTTCACCGGCGATCGCTCCTGATTCGCCCTTGGCCAGGTACCCGGAACGACCAGCCCAGACCACGGTGCCGTCGGCACGGGTCAGGGTCACGACGGCGTCCACGACTGTTCCAGCGCGGTGCGAACGTAGATTCTCGGCCCAGGCAGTCGCAGTGAGTTCTTCGCCCACGGCCACATCCATGAGGTGCTGCACGGTGTTGGTCAGATGCACCATGCCCATGACCGGCAGGGGAAAGTCCTGTCGGGTCAACACGGACATGGCCACCGGAAACGCCAACGAGTGCAGGGCACCGGAAAACACAGCGGTCTCGGACGATCCCGGAGCCAACGGCTTGGGGGTCGCGTGCACCACGCGGCAGAACTTCTCGTGCCACTCGGGATCCACACTCAAGCCCTCGACCACGTGGGCGACCCGGGGCACCTCAAGGGCAGCCCGCAAACGGTCTCCCCCGCGGTTGAGTAGGGAACCGGGAAGCACCTTGCCCAGAGGGTACTTGCGAAGCGCCGGCAAGGCGCGCGCCGCAGCGTCGCTTGCGAAAGTACCAGCAGCCGTGGCACCGGCTGTGGCGTAGAGCAAGCCCAGGTTCGGCTTAGTGGCCGGTTGGACTTGTTCGTAGTTTTCGGGGACGGTCGGAAACTGTTCTGGTGAGCTGGTCATGGTTCTACGCTCCCACAAGGTTCTGGCCGCACACGCGGAGTGTTTGGCCGTTGATTCCGCCCGCTGCATCGGACAGCAGGAAAGTGATGGTCTGTGCGACGTCCTCCGGGAGACCACCCTGCTGCAGGGAGTTGAGGCGACGGGAGATCTGGCGGCGGGCCGCCGGGATCTTGGCGGTCATCTCGGACTCGATGAAGCCCGGTGCCACCGCGTTGATGGTGCCGCCCTTCTCCGCGATCAGTGAGGCCGTGGCCGCCACGGCTCCGATGACCCCGGCCTTGGATGCCGCGTAATTGGTCTGACCGCGGTTGCCTGCCACGCCACTGGTCGAGGCCAGGCACACGATCCGCGGGCTCTCCCCCAGTTGATCGGAGGCCAGGACTGCCTCGGTGATGCGCAACTGGGACTCGATGTTCACGGCAATCACGGAATCCCACTTGGCCTGGTCCATGTTGGCCAGCATCTTGTCCCGTGTGATGCCCGCATTGTGGACCAGAAGATCCAGCTTCCCGTACCGCTCGGATGCGAGGTCGAGGATCTTCTCCCCTGCCTTCGGGTCCGTCACGTCCAGCTGCAGCGCGGAGATATGCAGCTCGTTGGCAAGCTTGGTGAGTGCCTCACCGGCTGCGGGGACGTCCACCACGATCACTTTGGCGCCGGCTTGGGCCAGGGTGCGAGCGATCTGAGCGCCGATTCCACGGGCCGCTCCGGTCACCACCGCGACCTTGCCGGCGACCGGCTGGTCCCAGTTCTCGGTCGAGTCACCGCGTTCGTCGGTCACCGTGAGGAACTGTCCGTCCACAAACGCACTGCGTCCGGACAGGAAGAACCGCAGAGCACCCACCACGGAGGGGGCATCGGCGGGAACGCCATCGGCGATCAGAATGCCGTTGGCCGTGGTTCCACCGCGCATCTCCTGGGCGGCCGAGCGCAGCAGGCCCACCACGCCCTGGCGAGCAGCTGCCACTGCGGGGTCCTGAGCAGCGGAGTCCGCCGGAGTTCCCGACGCCGCTCCGGTCCCGATTCCGGCAGCCGGCCGGGACAGCGTGATGACCCGTCCACCGGAACGGAGCTTGCGCAGCACCGAGGACAGCTCAAGCGCTGCCTTCCCCAGATCAGACGGTGTCTTGGCCTCGGTGTAGTCGATGATCACCGCGCCTACGCGGTCCACATCCTGGGCGTGGCGGCGCACGTCAAGGTTCCAATCGAGCATGGCCTGCGCGGCGGCGTCGGCGGCCTGACCCTTACCCAGGACCAGAACGGAACCCTCGGGGAAATCGCTACCGGCGCGGTAACGCCGCAGTTTGGTCGGCTTGGGAAGGCCCAGCTTGCTCGCTACCTGCTTACCCAGTCCGGAATTGACCAGGTCCAAATATGTATCTGCCACTCAAAGCTCCTGAAAATCGAAAATCTGCGGGGGAATGTCTTAGACGGAACGCAAGATCATGGCCACGCCCTGGCCGCCGGCGGCGCACACCGAGATGAGTGCGGTCTGCGGACGGCCCTCTGCCTTGGCGCGGGCGGCTAGTTCCTTGGCTGTGGAAGCCACGATGCGGCCGCCGGTTGCGGCAAACGGGTGACCTGCGGCGAGCGATGAGCCATTCACATTGAGCTTGGAACGATCCACCGTGCCCACCGGCGCGGACAAGCCCAGACGGTCGCGGCAGAACTCCTCCGATTCCCATGCGGCCATGATGGCCAGCACGGTGGAAGCGAAGGCCTCGTGGATCTCGATGAGGTCCATGTCCTGCAGAGTGAGGCCCTGACGAGCCAGCAGACGCGGCACGGCGTAGGCGGGAGCCATGAGCAGGCCCTCGTTACCACTGACGAAATCCACTGCGGCGGCTTCAGAGTCGACGACCTCGGCCAGGGGCGTGAGGTGATGCTCGGCGGCCCAGTCCTCATTGGCGATCAGCACTGCGGAGGCACCGTCCGTGAGCGGGGTGGAGTTACCGGCGGTCATCGTGGCCTCGCCGGACAGCTTCTTGCCGAACACGGGATTCAGCGTGGCGAGCTTCTCCACGGTGGAATCGGCGCGCATGTTGTTGTCCTTGGACACGCCCTTGAATGGGGTGATCAGGTCATCGAAGAAGCCGCGGTCGTAGGCG
This sequence comes from Kocuria sp., assembly GCA_030453435.1. GTDB lineage: Bacteria > Actinomycetota > Actinomycetes > Actinomycetales > Micrococcaceae > Kocuria > Kocuria atrinae. The sequence continues at coordinate 937 of JAKDKI010000124.1, read as the reverse complement.
GCGGCCAGGTTCTGGTGCGACGACGCCGCGATCTGGTCCTGATCCTCGCGGCTCACGCCCCACTGCTGGGTCGTGAGGGCCTGGTGTTCACCCATGCTCAGTCCGGTGCGGGGCTCCCCGGTAGTGGGAGTGGCAGGCATCAAGTCATTGGGGCGCAGGTTCTTGAGCGCCTTGAGCTTCTGTGTCGTGGTCTTGGCGCGCTGCAACTGCAGGAGCGCGCGGCGCAGCCCCTCGCTCACGGCGATCGGCGCGTCAGATGCGGAGTCCACACCGCTGGCGATGCCCGCTTCGATCTGCCCCAGGCGAATCTTGTTGGAAATCGTGCTCACGGTTTCCATTCCGGTCGCACACGCCATCTGGATGTCGAACGCGGGAGTGGCGGGGTCCAAGGCAGAACCCAGCACGGCCTCACGCGTGAGGTTGAAGTCGCGGGAGTGCTTGAGCACCGCACCGCCTGCCACAGCGCCCAGACGCTCGCCGGAAATACCGGCGCGAGCCACGAGTCCGTCGATGGCAGTGGTCAGCATGTCCTGGTTCGATGCATTCGCGTAGGCACCGCCCGCGCGAGCAAAGGGGATGCGGTTGCCCGCGACCACCACGGCGCGTCGGAAGGGCTGCTGGGCGTTCTGCTGGTTGTTGTCCATTGAAGGGCTACTCCTCGTAGATCGATATGGTGCGAATCACCTGAAACCCACAGTAGCTGATACTCTCGGTATCGTGAAACAGGTCACAGAGAATGTTGATGGTCGAAATTCACGGTGGCAACGCCACCGCGCCAAGCGACGCATCGAGCTGATTACCGCCGCGCGTGACGCGGTGGCCGCCCACGGTGCCGGGATCTCCATGGAGGAGATCGCCACCGCATGCGGTACGTCCAAGTCCGTCTTCTACCGGTATTTCAAAGACAAGTCCGGGGTACAAGCGGCCGTGGGTGAAT
>JAKDKI010000011.1 GCA_030453435.1 Kocuria sp. | reverse complement strand
CCGTAGGAATAGGCGTTGTTGTCCGCGACGTGAGCGGGCAGGCAGGACGGAACGATTCTCTGGCGGCGGGGCATGAGTACTCCTGAAGAAGGGAAAGATAAATCCGCCTCAACCCTCCCAAACCCCTGTGACGGGTGCAACATGGAGGTATCGCTTTTCGTAAATCGTCTGCCTGAGGCTCCGCATCATGTCTTCCCACCCGCGTCACCGAGCAGCCACATCTTCCTTTGACGACGCCGCCCCGCCGGGTGAGCGCGAGGGTCACGGCGAGCGCGGCGTCGGCACAGCGGCCCGGACGGTGGAGCCGCCCGATCCCACCGATTTGGCCGTGGACCTGCAAGGAATCCACAAATCGTTCGGGAAAGCCCACGTGCTCAACGGGGTGGATCTACGGATTCCGCGCGGTGTGATTGCGGGATTCCTGGGCCCCAACGGGTCGGGAAAGTCGACAACCATACGCATCCTGCTGGGGCTGCTGCGTGCGGACTCGGGCACTGCGACCGTACTCGGTCGCGATGCTTGGCGTGACGCTGTGGAAGCTCACCGACACCTCGCTTACGTGCCCGGCGATGTGAACCTGTGGCCCGGTCTGACCGGTGGCGAATGCATCGATCTACTGTGCCGGATGCGCGGCGGAACGCGGGACGGCGCCGTCGAGGAGCTGATCGAACGATTCCAGCTGGATCCCCGCAAAAAGGCCCGCGCGTATTCCAAGGGCAACCGGCAAAAGGTCGCGCTGATTGCCGCGCTCGCCTCGGACGCCGAGCTGTTGGTCCTGGACGAACCGACCTCCGGTCTGGACCCCCTCATGGAGCGGGAGTTCCAGGAGGTCGTGAGACAACGGCGAGCCGAGGGTGTGTCCGTGCTGCTGTCCAGCCACATCCTTTCCGAGGTCGAGCAGCTGTGCGACACCGTGGCCATCATCCGCGAAGGCACGGTGGTCGAGCAGGGTCGACTGGAGGACATGCGCCACCTGACCCGAGTCACGATCGAGGTAATCACCGCCAACGATCCCGGGTTGCTCGGCGACACCGCGAGCCTGCACGGGTTGCAGGTTCACGAGATGGCCGAGGGGTTCCACATCACGGGGCAGGTGGAACCCTCCGCGCTGCAGGACATGCTTCCCGGGCTCCACGGTTTGCATGTGCGGCAGTTGCACGTCACCCCCGCCTCACTCGAAGAGCTGTTCATGCGCCACTACCGCGCGGAACCGCACGGTGAGGCGGCTCAGGCAACTGGGGCGGGCGACGTCGTCGGCGTGGTGACTCGCACGCCTGGGAAGCGTGCGGAACCGGACCCGTCATGACACGCGAACTTCAAGGCACGGGCACCTTGCTGAGATTGGCCCTGAAACGCGACCAAATCCGGCTGCCCATTTGGGTCGCAGCCATTGGATTCCTGCTGGCCGGGGGCGGCCAGGAACTCGCGCAGGTCTTCTCGAGCGCCGAGGAACGCCAGGTGCGCGCCACGATCATGAGTCAGCCCAGCGGCATCTTCATGGGCGGGCCCGGCTACGGCCTGGATAACTACACCGTGGGCGCCATGATGGCCAACGAGTACACGTTGTTCATCGTGGTGGCTGTCGCGATCATGGCCCTGCAAACGGCGGTGCGGCACACCCGCGGCGAGGAATCCGCCGGGCGAATCGAGCTGCTGCGATCCACCCGCGTGGGGCGGCACGCGGCACCGGCTGCGGCCACGCTCATGCTGATCGTCATCGCCGCACTGATCGCGCTGGTGTCCGCCGGGTCGATGTTCACGCTGGATCTTCCGGCCCAGGACAGCTGGGCCTTTGGCGCGGGGGTCGGTGCCCAGGTGCTGGTATTCGGGGCGGTGGGATTGCTGTGCGCACAGTTGTCCTCTAGCCCCCGCGGCGCCGTGGGTCTCGGGCTGGCGGTGCTGGGCGTGGCTGTGGTGGTCCGCGGCGTGGGCGACATCATGGAACCACGCGGCAGTTGGCTCTCCTGGTTCTCGCCCATTGCCTGGTCCATGCAGACCCGCGCGTTTGTGGATCTGCGCTGGTGGCCGCTCATGCTGGCCGGGGGAATCGCACTGCTCATCACGCTCGCCGCCATGACCCTGCAGTCCCGCCGCGACCTGGATGCCGGTCTTCTGCCGCAACGCTCCGGGCGGGCCCATGCGGCCGGTCATCTGCGGGGTCCGCTGTCTTTGGGGTTCCGGCTTACCCGGACCTCCAACCTCACGTGGTTGATCGCACTGATACTTCTAGCCGTGACGTATGGGTCCCTGGCACCGGCCATGCGCGACTCGTTCGCGGACCTTCCCGCGGCCTATCAAACGCTTCTGGGCGGATCGGACCAGGCCGTTCAGGGCTACCTGGACCTGGCGATGACCACCATGGCCTGCGGTGCTGCGGCCCTGGCCGTAGCGCTCGCATCCCGGTTACGCGGTGAGGAAACCGATGCGCGCACCGAGCTAACTCTGTCGCTTCCGATCGCCCGATTGCGTTGGTTGCTGAGCTGGTGGGTGCTCTCCTTCGTGATTTCCTCGGTGGTTCTACTCCTGAGCACGCTGGTTCTCGCCGCTATCACGGACGCCGTGATTTCCGTTGCCGCCATCTACTCGGGCCTTCTCCTCGCGTGGGCCACGTACCTGCCCGCTCTGGCGCTCTTTAGCTCAATCGCCGTGCTTCTCTACGCGCTTTCACCCCGCTTCACGGTGCTGGCGTGGGTTCCGGTGTTGTTCGTACTGGTCGTCGCCATCATGGGATCACTTCTGAACCTGCCCATGTGGCTTGCGAACCTCTCCCCCTTCCAGCACGTGGCCCGCCTCGCCAGCGATTCTCCCGCCGACGTCGCCGCGCTCACCTTGGTCTCATCCGCCGCCCTTGTTGCGACAACCCTGGCCGTAGCCGCATTCCGTCACAGAGACATTCCCACAGATTAAGTAAGCAGCCTTATGAGATGATTGGGTGACCCGAACGGGCGATGCACCTCAGCTACGAATTGAGGCAACCATGCACTCCTTGGTCAAGAAGCGAATGCTTCTCGCTTCAGCAACGGGCATGCTGTTCATCGCGGCCTCATGCACTCCCAGCGAAGCCCTACCTGCTTACGGCTCCATGGATGACGTCTACCGGGCGGTGGACGGTCACGTCGGGTGTGCGAGCCATGCCCACGGAGATCCGGTCGCGATGTCGAGTTCCATTCAACCCGCGGGCGACTCTCGCATGTGCACCAATTCCGTGGAGATCCTCTGGTTCCAAACTTCGGAGACGCACCAGGAAGCCCGATCGGCCGCCGCGAGCGCCGCCGACCCCTCCGGTGCCGTGTACATCGTGGAAGGGGCCAACTGGTTCGTTGTCGACCTGTCGGAGGTTCGACCGCGATCATTCCCGGATCGGGAAATCAACATGAAGGAACTCGCGGCCGCCCTGAATGCCAAGTACTCGATCGAGGGCTGAACACCGAGCCGAGGGCCAAGCGCCGAGCCGCGAGCGATCACAACACCAGCCAGGCGTAGATACCGCCGAGCACCACTACCCCGTAGAGGAAGCCCGCGATCACTTGTGAACCGCTGTGGGCCTGGAGCTTCGTGCGGCTCCAACTCACGAACAGCGCCACGGGGATGAACAGCAGCCCGAACGGACCCCAGGACACCGTAAGAACCACTACGGTGCCGCCCATCATCATGCCGTGGCCCGAGATCTTCCACCACGGACTCACCACGGCCAACAGGGTGCCCGCCAGGACGGTTGAGGCCAGCAAGCCGACGATCTCTACCGGCCCTTTGAAATACAGGGCCGCGATAAGGAAACCCACCACCATGACCAGGGTCCCGATCATTACCGGCCGCCGTTGTGCTTTTTCACTCACGTGGTGATCGGTCAGCACACCGCGCCGAACCAGCACCAGCACCACAGACAGCGGGACTCCACAGACGAAAACCGCAGCTGCCAGACCCCACAACAAGGACCACACACCTGGGTTTGCGCCCCACGGGAGTGCCACGAGTAGAGCCGCCAGGGTCAGCGGTGGCTGGAAGATCTCCGATGCCCATCGGGCCCAGTCAGGGGCAATTTTCACGCGCGGCATGCTGGTCATTCAAACACGTGCGGTCGAGCTACCCGCGCTCGAGCCACCCGAGTCGGTGCCGCCGCGATCCAACTGCTTGCTACCGGCCGACCCCAGCCGCACCGTGTGATCCGCCAACTCGGCAACGTCATCCGGATCGTGGGTAATGATCACTGCGGTCCTCTCCGCGAGCACACGCTTGAGTACCTTGCGAATCTCCGGCCGGGCCGAGATATCCAGCGCACTCAGAGGTTCATCCAACAGCACCAGTTCCGGTTCCGCTGCCAACACCCGAGCGATCGCGACCCGCTGCGCCTGCCCACCTGACAGCTGTTCGGGATAACGGTCGGCAAACCCTTCCGCGTTTGTCTCCCCCAGCCACCGAAGCGCCGATCGCCTCGACGCATCCCGGCCAAGGCCCTTGCACCGCGCCCCGAAGGCCACGTTCTCCAACACGCTCAGATGCGGGAACAACAGGGGTTCCTGCGCCATCAGGGCCACGCCCCGTCGATGTGCGGGGGTCCACTTGCCACGGCTACTTTCGCCCAGGTCGACAACGTCGTTCCCGGCCACCCGCACTCGCCCCCGGTCGGGCGCCAGGAGACCGGCAATCACCGCAAAAATCGTGGACTTGCCCACCCCGTTGGGCCCAACCAGAGCCACAGTCTGACCGCGATCAGCCCGAAGTTCGGCATCGACGCCCCGAGATTCCAAGACCACGCGCGCTTCCAACCCGTTGTGGCCCTCCCGCCCAGCTGCCGGGCTCGCCTGAAGATTCGGCACCTCGCCAAGGCCCGACAGCCCCTCGAACCGAGAGGAATCACAATTGCCTCGCTCAGCGGCGGCCCCTCGAGCCTGCGCGGGTGAGGTAGCAGCGCCATCTGCCTCAGCCACACCCCGCGCGGACCGTCCAGCACCCCGCACCCAGCCAGACAAGCCTGCACGGAAGCCGGCACCGCGGCGTCGTCGGGAGGGGGCCGAAAATCCCACGACCGCAACCGCCACGAGCACCAACAAGAGCGATAGCGCGATAGCGGCCTCCGGGTCAGTCTCACGCTGCAGGTAGATTTCCAGCGGCAAGGTGCGCGTGACGCCTTGCATGCTGCCCGCAAAAGTCAGGGTCGCCCCAAACTCCCCCAAGCATCGAGCAAAGGAGAGGGCCGCCCCAGAGGCAATCGCCGGAGCTACCAGGGGAAGAGTCACTCGCCTCAGTGCCACCGTGGGGGAAGCGCCCAGGCCGGCCGCAACTTCCTCGTAACGGGTGCCCATGGTTCGCAAGGCACCTTCGAGGGACACAACCAAAAACGGCAGCGCCACAAATGTCTGCGCGAGCACCACCGCGCTCGTGGAGAAGGCAATCGAGACCCCGAGCGCTTCCAGTTGTTGCCCCACAAGCCCCAGACGTCCAAAGGTGTACAGCAGCGCGATACCGCCCACCACCGGCGGCAGCACCAGCGGTAGGAGCACCAACGATCGCAAGATCCGCAGCCCCGGGAGCTGGACTCTGGCCAGGACCAATGCGAGCGGGCACCCCAGAAGCACACACAGCACCGTGGAGATCAGTGCCGTCCGCAAACTCAGCCCGAGCGCCGTGAGCGAAGACTCGGACGTCAGCAGGCCCCATAAACTCGCCCAGTCCACTCGCAGCAGCATGCCCAGCAGCGGCAGGAGCACGAACAGCACCCCCACCAGCGCCGGAATCAGCACCCACCCGGGCACCGTCCGGAATCGAGCGCGCATCATGGCGCGCCGAACCCCTCATCTCGCAAGATGTCTTGACCCCGCTCACTCATGAGCAGGTCGACGAAATCCCCCGCGGCAGCCTCATTCGACGAACCGGGGAACTTCACCACCGGGTAGCGATTGACCACGTCCTCCGCATGCGGCACCTCGATCTTCTCTACCCGCTCACCGGCTGCCTGAGCATCGGTGGCGTACACGAGCCCAGCATCCGCCTGCCCCGACGTGACCTTCCCCAAAACATCGGTCACGGAGTGTTCCGAACTCACAGGGTTCAGCTCCACGCCGTTCAACTCTTCGAGCTCGTCCGCGGCCGCACCACACGGCACTTCTGGCGAGCACCGCACGAAATTCACACCCTCTTTGCCAAGGTCGTTCAGCCCGGAAATGCCGGCCGGGTTACCGTCCGGCACAACGAGAGTGAGCGTGTTGCTCGCGAAAGTCTCCGGTTCACCCGTCGGCAGATCCGAACCCGTCAGCCGGTCCATGATCCGCTCATCAGCCGAGGCAAACACATCCGCCCGCGCGCCCTCCTGCAACCGTTGCGCCAGTCCGGTCGATCCCCCGTAATCCACCATGACGTCTGTGCCCGGGTGCCGGGACTCGAACTCCTCAACCAGCCGATCGAAGCTGTCGGTCAACGACGCCGCCGCATACACCGTCACCGTTCCTTGCTCCGACGACGCCGCTCCCCCACTCGCGCTCGAGCTCCCGTCGCTGCCTTCGCCGGTTCCACACGCCATGAGAATCAATGCGGCCGCGGCACTCAGCACGGCAAACCTGGCCCGGGCCCTCACGAGAAATCTCCGGATTCGACGATGACGGTGGTGGCTTTAACCACCGCGGTAGCCACCGACCCCGGTTCGAGCTTGAGCTCCCGGACGGCTTCGGTGCTCATCAGCGAGACGATCCGGTGAGGGCCGCACTGCATCTCCACTTGGGACATCACCGTGTCCGACGTTACCGAGGTCACCAGTCCGACCAACCGGTTCCTCGCCGACCCCTTACCGCTATTGGGGTCTCTGGGGTTTATCGCATTGCGCTTGGCCAGCTTGGCCAGCTCGACTCCATCCACTACCACATGACCGGAGGCATTCTGTTGACGCGTGAGCGTGCCTTGGTCAATCCACCGACGCACCGTGTCATCACTGACACCCAAGAACAGCGCCGCATCAGCCACCCGCAACAAAGTCATGCGCCGAGCCTATCCGCATTTGCGGGCTTAGTCAGCGAAAGATTCCGTAAATTCGGATCAACCTGGTCGACAAGCTACTCACCGAAGAATGTCCGCCAAGGACTTCATGAGGTCAAGAGCGTCCCGTTGTTGTTTGTAGGACAGCCACGGTTCGTGTTCGTACAGTGCAAACTGGACGGATACTTCCGCCCGCAACCGGATTTCCCTCCGCGCCGATTCCGAGAGCTCGATCATCCTGAACCGCGCGTCGAAGCAGTCGGTTTGATACTTCACGAGCCCCACACCATGGAGCTCCCTCACGTACCTGGACACCAGACTCTTGGACAATCGCGTTCCCCGCGCAATCCCACTGACCGATTCACCCGGGTTCTCCGCGAGGTAGTTCATCACCTCCATTTCCCCGGGTTTGAGTCGGCCATCCCCCTCAGCGGGCACGGCCGCATCCGCCAACTCCTTGAGCCGCCTCGACAACCGATACACATCCACCACTCGCATGACCCCAGACAAGCAATCGGCCAGCCCTCATGTGCCTCCCTCGCAAGGCATTGTGCACTTCGGCGGGTCTTTGGCACGTTCGCAATAGCCTGTGGAGTCCAAACCGCACGAGGAAGGAACGTTCATCGGCGCATGGTCTTCGCAGGGCGCATACCCTCCAAAAACCGTGTACCAGCGCACGGCTTCGCCGAAAGCGGGCTGCGGCAACGCAAAACCCGTCCACTGGTCAACGGTTTTTCGGGAGTATGTCCTCCCCGAATAACGTGCCTCAGTGAACGGGTCCTGGTAAGCGGCCTTGGCGACCGCGATCCGGTGAATGAGTTGTGGTGAGCCGGTCGGTCATGCTCCAACCGTGTCGTTGATTCTCACCAAATGCTCACCGGCCCGGCAAGGCCATTCGGTCGCCTCGCTCACGCTTTACTCGTGCGTGAAGTTGGCCTTGCGCTTCTCGCTGAAGGCGGCCATACCTTCCTTCTGGTCAGCGGTGGAGAACAAGCCGTGGAATACGCGGCGCTCGTACTGCACACCCTGCTGCAGGGTGGTCTCGTACGCCGCGTTGACGGACTCGACGGCGTGTTGAGCAACGGGCTTGGAGAGCCCGGCAATGGTGCGAGCGACGTCGTTGGCGGTGTCCAGGAGCTGATCGGCAGGAACCACGCGAGCTACCAGGCCGGAGCGTTCGGCTTCCTCTGCGTCCATCTGGCGTGCGGTGAGGATCATGTCCATGGCCTTGGACTTGCCGATGGCGCGGATGAGCCGCTGGGTGCCGCCCATACCGGGGATGACGCCCAGATTGATCTCGGGCTGACCGAATTTTGCGGTGTCCGCAGCGATGATCAGGTCGCACATCATGGCCAGCTCGCAGCCACCGCCCAGGGCGTAACCGGCAACGGCGGCAATCTTGGGGGTGCGCAGGCGGGCGAAAGCATCCCACGGCGAGAAGAAGTCCACGCGGTACATCTCGGCCGCGGACTTAGTGGCCATCTCCTTGATGTCAGCGCCCGCGGCGAACGCCTTTTCCGAACCGGTCAGGACGATTGCGCCGATGTCCGGGTCGCGATCGAGCTCGGTAGCGGCAGCAACCACATCGTTCATGGTCTGCTCATTCAGGGCATTGAGAGCCTTGGGGCGGTTCAGGGTGATCACGCCTACGCGGCCGTCACGGCTCACCACAATGGTCTCGTATTCGGTGTTTTCGCTCATGTGACCAGCATCTCATGTGGGCCTTGGGTCAACCTTGAAAAGCCGAGTGTGAAGACATGTCACACCGCGGAAACACGCGAGTACTACCATGACCGCATGCGCGAATTGCAGGCTCAGATCATTTCCGAACTCGGTGTGAAACCGCAGATCGACCCCGCCGCGGAAGTCGAACGCAGGGTCGATTTTCTGTGCGACTACCTCGAGGCCACTCACACCAAGGGCTTCGTCCTGGGCATCAGCGGCGGGGTGGATTCCACTCTCGCGGGCAAGCTCGCCCAACTGGCCGTGGAGAAGCTTCGTGCTCAAGGTAGTGACGTCCAGTTCGTAGCGATGCGTCTCCCGCACGGGGTGCAGCACGACGAGGCCGATGCGCAGGCCGCGCTCGCGTTCATCGCCCCGGACCAGACCATTACCTACGACGTCGCTCCGGCCGTGCGCGGTTTCGAAGAGGCCTACGAGTCGGCCACCGGATCGGAGCTGACCGATTTCACGCGAGGCAATACCAAGGCGCGCGTGCGCATGACGGCCCAATACGCCGTCGGCGGGGACAACAATCTGTTGGTGATCGGAACGGATCATGCCGCGGAATCGGTGACCGGTTTCTTCACCAAGTTCGGCGACGGCGGCGCGGATCTGCTGCCACTGGGTGGGCTGAACAAACGCCAGAACCGGCAGCTGCTCGAATACCTGGGATCGCCTGAACCGCTGATCTCCAAGGTACCCACCGCAGACCTGCTGGACGACAACCCCGGTCGCACGGACGAGGACGAACTGGGTCTGACCTACAACGACATCGACGATTATCTAGAGGGCAAAGAAATCACCGACGACGTCGCAGAGCGGCTGGAGACGATCTTCCTGCGTTCACGACACAAGCGCACCGTACCGGTGACCCCGGCGGATGACTGGTGGCGCGCGCTTTAGCTTTACCCACCGAGTGTGGCTACACTCACACAGTAGTGACACGGGGTGCCGAGCTCCCACACGCATCACACGATGCGCAGGACCGGCTGAGATTCACACCCGTTGAACCTGTCCAGTTAGCACTGGCGAAGGGATGTCATGTCGTAGCCGGGAGTAAACCCTGAGCTTTAACGCATCCACTCGCCGTAGAGCCACAGGAGTGAGCATGCGGATCAACGAGCACATCGTTCTCATCACCGGCGGAGCACGAGGTTTGGGCGAGTGCCTGACTCGCGCCTTCGTCCGCGAAGGTGCTCGGGTGGTGATCAACTACCGCCAAAGCGAGGAACGAGCCCATCAACTTGTCTCCGAGCTGGGTGAAGACCATGTGATTGGTCTGCAGGCGGATGTTACCGATGCCGAACAGGTCACCGACATGGTGGCCAAGGCGAGTGAGCATTTTGGTGCGCCTGTCACGGTGGCCGTCAACAACGCCCTGGTGGATTTCAGCTTCAACGGGGATGACCGCCCCGCCCTGGACACCATTACCTGGGAGCACTTCAACCAGCAGCTCAACGGTGCGGTGGGTGGCGCCCTCAACGTGATCAGGGCGGTGACCCCCGGAATGGCCGAAGCCGGCATGGGCCGGATCATCAATATCGGCACCAATCTGTTCCAAAACCCCGTGGTTCCGTACCACGACTACACCGCGGCCAAGGCTGCGCTGTTGTCGCTGACCCGCACGGCCGCCAAGGAACTCGGTCCGCTGGGGATTACCGTGAACATGATCTCCGGTGGTCTGCTGCGAACCACCGATGCGAGTTCGGCCACCCCCGATGCCGTGTTCGATCTGATCGCCGCCTCAACGCCCCTTGGCCGCGCCACCGCGCCGGAAGAATTCGCCGACTCCGCGCTGTTCTTTGCCTCTGACTGGTCACGTTCGGTGACCGGCCAGAACCTGGTGGTCGACGGCGGACTGGTGATGGACTGAATGGCTGCTCAGCGCAAGAAGTTGCACCTCAACGCGTTCCTGTTCGGCGCGGGTCATCACCAGGCGGCATGGCGCGCACCGGATTCACCCGTCGAACGGCTGGGCGACATCGCGTATTACGAGGAGCTCGCGCAATTAGCCGAACGAGGTTTGTTCGACGCCGTGTTCTTTGCGGACGGCCACAGCATCAGCTCCGTGGAGGACGGCCCTCGGTGGTTCCTGGAACCGTTGACGGCTCTGTCCGCCATGGCCCGGGCGACAACCCACATTGGGCTGGTGTGCACGGTTTCCACCACCTTCTTCACTCCCTTTCACGCTGCACGCATGCTGGCTCCGCTGGATCACACCTCCGGCGGTCGAGTGGGTTGGAACGTGGTGACATCCATGTTCGATGCGGAGGCTCGTAATCACGGGTACACCGCTATGCCGCCCAAGACGGAGCGGTACGAGCGTGCGCGGGAGTTCGTGTCAGTGGCCCGCTCGCTGTGGTCCAGTTGGGACTCGGATGCGCTGCGGCCGGACCGGAACGGGGTGTACGCAGACTCGTCTCGAATCACTCCGGTGAATCACGACGGTCACCACTTTCTGGTGGACGGGCCCCTCACGGTTCCCCGCTCCCCGCAGGGTGAGCCGGTGCTGTTCCAGGCGGGGGCGTCCGGGCCGGGGCGGGAACTGGCCGCGGACTACGCCGAGGGGATTTACGCGGTCGCCTATGATCTACCGTCCGCACAGGAGTACTACTCGGATGTGAAACAGCGAATTGCACAAGCGGGCCGGGATCCTCAGAGCGTGCTCATCATGCCCGGCCTGGTGACCTACGTGGGTGAGACGCACGAGCAGGCCCTCGAAAAACAACGGGCGGTGGACATGCTGCTCCCGGTCGAGCAGTCCCTGGCGCAATTGAGCACGTTCGTGGAACAGGACTGTTCGGAATGGGAGCTGGACGAACCCGTGCCCCCGCTGCCTCCCCTCGAGGAGTTCACTGGCCCGCAAGGGCGTTACGGGACCATTCTGCGCATCATCGAGGCGGAACAGCCCACGGTCCGGCAACTGCTGGGGCGGCTGGCTGCCGGAGGAGGGCATTACACCATGGTGGGCACGCCGTCGAGCATTGCCGATCAGATGGAGCTGTGGCTGAATACCGGAGGCGCGGACGGCTTCAACCTGATGCCGCCGCAACAACCACATTCACTGCGTGATTTTGTGGAACTCGTGGTCCCGGAACTGCAACGGCGCGGTATCTACCGCACCGAGTATCAAGCGACCACGTTGCGAGGCCACCTAGCGCAGACCTGACCCGTTCCTATCCCGGTTAGAGGATCGGGCGCAGCGGAATCAGTATGGTCTCAGCGAACCGCGCCATGGGGTGACGGTCACGCCAGCGCGGTGAGCTGAGGACCTCGCAGTGCTCGGAGTCAGCTTCAAAGACCTTCTCCATTTCCGCCGCGAAATCCGGGTCGATGATTTCCACGTTGGTCTCGTAGTTGAACGTCAGCGACAGCCGGTCGATGTTGGCGGTGCCCACGGTGGACCATTCACCGTCGATGGTTGCGGTCTTGGCGTGGATCATGGACGCGGCATACAACAGGATGGTCACCCCCGCGTCCAGTAGTTGGCCGTAGAAACCGCGGGACACCCAGTCAGCCAGGATGTGGTTCGAATCCTTGGGAACCATGACCTTCACGTCCACGCCCCGCTTGGACGCAGCCGTGAGCGCTTCCAAAATTTGCTGATCAGGGATGAAATACGGCGTGGTGATCCAGATGTGGTCCTTGGCGCGCTCAATGGCGCTCAGATACAGATGACGGATCGGGTAGACGAGTTGCACCGGAAGGTTCGCGGCCACCCGCACTTCCGGATCCCAGTTCTGCGGGGGAATCCACTCGATCTGGTCATCCGGATCGCGCTCTTCGTTCCACACTCGAGCGATGGAATTGCGCAGGCCCCACACGGCAGGACCGATTTCACGCACGTGGGTGTCACGCCACTGGTTGGCATACATGGACCCAATGTTGTAACCACCGACAAAGCCGATGTGGTCGTCCACCACCAGAATCTTCGAGTGGTTGAAACCGCTGTACCGCAAGAACCCCCGCCACCATTTACGCCACACCACGGGCATGCGGAAAACGTTGACGTTGTCGGAGAACTTATAGAAGGAGTTGGGGATCACCAGGTTGGCGAAGCCGTCATAAATTACGTAGACATCCACGCCACGATCCGCTGCCGCGTTGAGGGCGTCCAGGAACCGCTGACCCACTTCATCGTTCTTCCAGATGAACGTCTCCATGTGAATGGATTCTTGGGCTCCGTTGATGGCTTCGAGCATGTCGTCGTAAACGCTGTCGCCCGAGGTGTAGATATTGATCTCGGACTCTTCGACGTGCGCCGTGAACGTACCCGGCCGTGGTGCATCGCGGACCTTACGGTTGCGGTGCTTCCACCAGTCCAGACCGGCCAGAGAGCCGATCACCGTGGCCTGAGCCGCGGCCAACGAGCCAGCGGCAACCACCCCCGTCTTGAACAGGAGAGATCGTCCCTTGCGGTGGGCTACGGCAGCTCTGGTCTTCATACGATCACCCTACTTGGCCCAGACGCGCGAGCGCCCGAGAACAAGCGGAGAGAGCGCGAAAAGTGAGGCACTTCCCAGCCCGAAATTTTGCGACTGCCCAACACGTTGGGACAGGTGTGAGCACACACGAGCACTTCTTCTTGGACAAGTCCGATCCCGGCAGCTGGCGAGCCATCAATGCGTTCTCCCGCAAGGTCGCCGCAGCCAACGAGGATGCCGAGATCCCGCGTTCAGTCACGGAGCTTCTCAACGTGAGGGTCTCCCAGATCAACGGCTGCGCGTACTGCTTGAACATGCACGTGCGCCAGGCCCGCGAGGCCGGCGTGACCGATCAGCAGCTGGCAGTGTTGCCGGCGTGGCGCGAGACCCAGGTGTTCAGCCCGCTGGAACGTTCCGCCCTGGCCATTGCGGAAACAACCACCGAGCTGGACCACTCCACGCTGCACCGGGATCTGTCGTCGGCTCGGGAAACCCTGAGGGACAATCAGTTCTCCGCGTTGCAGTGGTCAGCCATTGCGATCAACACCTTCAACCGGATTTCCATCCTGTCCGGCCACCCGGTACGTGCCACGCGCAGCGAGTAGTAGTCGGCCCACGGATAGAGGAGCCAGCCATGACGGAACAGAACAACATCACGGTTCGTGACAACCCGGACCACCGCCGTTTCGAGCTCTTGGACGGGGACACCGTGATCGGTGAATCCCACTACACGACTCATCAGGGTGCCGACTGTGCGGAACGGATTTTCTACCACACCGTGGTGGATGAGACGTACGGCGGACAGGGTCTTGCCGCTGTGCTGACCAAGCAGGCACTGGGCGAAACCGTGGCCGAGGGGCTGGCCATCGTGCCGGTATGCCCGTACGTGAAGTTGTGGGTGCGTAAACACGATGACTATGCGAGCGACGTCGTCACCGTGAAACCCGAGCACCTACAAACGCTCGCTGCGCTGGGCGAGCAGTAATCGCGCCCCCGGTTTCCCGCGACGGCCCGCGGCTCGCTACGGTGGTGTCATGAGAATCGCCACGTGGAACGTCAACTCCATCCGAGCCCGCGCCGATCGCATTGAAGCGTGGCTGGACCGTTCGGACGTGGATGTCTTGGCCATCCAGGAGACCAAGGCCAAGGACGAGAACTTCCCGTGGGAACTGTTCGAATTCGCCGGCTACGAGGTGGCCCATTTCGGCCTGAACCAGTGGAACGGTGTGGCCATTGCCTCGCGGGTGGGGCTCAAGGATGTGGAACGCACGTTCCCCGACCAGCCCGTGTTCGGCAAGGGGAAGCAGGAGCCGATTCAGGAAGCCCGCGCCATGGCTGCGACCTGCGGCGGCGTGCGCGTGTGGTCCCTGTACGTTCCCAACGGCCGCGGCCTGGACGATCCGCACATGCCCTACAAACTCGAGTGGCTGCGCGTGCTCAAGGACCACGCCAAGCAATGGGTCAAGGATGATCCCGAGGCGCAGATCGCTCTGGTGGGTGACTGGAATGTTGCCCCGCAGGACGATGACGTGTGGGACATCCAGTTCTTCCGGGACAACAACATGACCCACGTGTCAGAGGGCGAGCGCGCGGCGTTCAATGCGTTCATCGACGACGCCGGTTTTGTTGACGTGGTCCGCCCCCGCCATCCGGGCCCCGGGGTGTACACCTACTGGGATTACACGCAGTTGCGCTTCCCCAAGAAGGAAGGCATGCGCATCGACTTCCAGCTGTGCTCCCCCGCCCTCGCCGATCGCGTTACGGACGCGTGGATCGACCGCGAGGAGCGCAAGGGCAAGGGCGCCTCTGACCATGCGCCCGTGGTTATCGAGATCGGCTGACTCATGGCCTTGGTGAATGTGGGCACGGCATTCCGGGGGATCATCGGTCCTCCCATCCGGTTTGCGTTGCGCGTTTATGTGCCGCAGGAGGAGCTCGACGCCGAGCACGCCCCCGCCATCGCGCGCGCCCTCAACCCTTTCGAGGGCGGGGTCCACGAGCTCACCGAGCAGCTGTCCCGCCTGGCGGACACGTCCCACAGCCCGCTGCCGCCGGCGCGCGAACCCCTGTGGACCATCCCCTTCTCCACGGCGCCCAGTTCGGAATCCCGTTTCGTGGGTGGTGTGGGTGACTTCCCCGTCTTCCACGCCCCGCAGCGCTTACGCCGTTCCCTTCGTTTGTTCTCTGACGCCACCCTCAACGACGGCGCTCAGCTCCTCCCGCTTCTGGTCCCGGAGAAGCAGGTGCGCGACGCGGCTCGGGAGATTTCGGGGGAACTGTTCGAGCCGCTGTATACCCGGGAGTCCGCGTACGTTGTTCCGTTGGCCTGGTTCGCGGGATTCACCATGGAGGATCGGGTGGTCACCGTGCACGCCGGCCACGAAGTGCACCGGCTCGTCGCTCCGGCCGATACCGCCGCTCGCAGAGTCATCCAGGGGGCGCAGATCGTGGAGGACGCCGCACTCGCTTCCGCCGGTCCCAACGCTGATGAGCTGTCCGAAGAAGCCCAGCAGGCCAAGGCGTTCGCGGATGATCTGACCCGTTTGGGTCGATGGCTCGGAACGTTCAGCCCCGCTTCACTCGTGAGCCTGGACTACGGCTCGCTGGCAGACCGGATCCAGCCCGATGAGAGCCCCCGCGACATGGCCGACGCACTGGAACTCCTCCGCTCAAACGATCAGGGTGCCGCCACGGCCGCCTTACGCCGGATCTTCCAACGGTGGTCGCCGCTGGCGCACTTGCAGGCGGCGAACTAGGGGCAGGTGGGCCACGGGGCGCTTCAGTGGGGTTCGACGTGGTCTCATGTGAGGCAACTGCAGCGGCCAAGTCTGGTGTGAGGGAAGTGCTCAGATGTGAGCCACTTTCTGCAGTTCCCTCCCCTGGGCCCCCGTTAGAGCATTTTCCTAACTTGAGACAGTATCCGGAGAGGTTTGGCTTTCGGGTGAGCAGATCATGTGCTCACCCGAGGCTGGCCGCTGACTCAGAACACCAATCCTGGCGGTGGACCTCGGCGTCAGCCCGTCAGTCCGTCAGTCCGTCAGTCCGTCAGTCCGTCAGTCCGTCAGTCCGTCAGAGGCTGATGGTCCCCGACGACGTCGCCCGACGCACCCGCTCGACCCACTTTCGTCTCCGGTCGGGCTCCTTGAGATCCCCTTTGACCAACAGCGTGAGATCCCATCCGCTATCCCTAATGAGCGCGAATCGATACATCTCGTCCCGGTAATCATCCACTTCTTCTGCGTGGACACGGCCGTTGTATTCAACTGCGATCTTGAACTCCGGCCACGCCAGATCCAGGTAAAACGTTCGCCCGTTGACTTCTACCGGATAGTTGAGCTGAGGCGGGGGCAGGCCTTCGTGGAGCGCGATCATGCGAGTCAGAGTTTCCATGGCCGAGAAGCAGGACTCCTGGGCCTCTCGCAATCCTCTACGCACGGCATTGACGGCCAACGCATGCGGAGGCAGATGGCTCAGGCACTCTTCGATCACAGTTCTCGGAAGTTCAGCCGTGACACCGGTACCTGGAATCATGAATTGCCAGGACATCATCGCGTCCAAACAGGCGATGATGCGCCAGTGCGACAACCTTGGGGCAACGACCACCAGCGCTTCCACGGGGTGTGTAACTCGGCTACCCCAGGGGCCTTCAAAGCTGCTTAGTCCCATCGACTTTGAGAACTTGATCCCCTCAGCAACCGTCTGAGTGCGCGCACCTGACCACCGCAAATGGACCATTTGTCGTTCCACCGAGAAGTTTTGCATGATCCGTGGAAGTGGCATCTTCAGCGATTGATGCACCCAATGGTCGGTATAGCCCACGGGTATCTTCAAGAGGTCCAAGGCATTGAAACCGGTCACGGCAAGTGTTGATCCCGGCGCACCCAGATGCTGTTGTAACAACAGTGATCGCTCCACCGCGGTGAGCGGCTCAGGATGCATTGCCCAGACACCTTTGGTCACTCTTTGAACTCCGGGCTTGGTCATCAGCTGCGAGGCGCGCTTGCCAGTTTGGCCCGTGCGGAGCACCACCGGGCGCTCCCCGAACTTCAGCGGCTTCTGTTGATACAGCATGCTCGGACTCTAGAGAACACGACCCGGACAAGCCGGAAGTTATCCACAATCCCGCGGCCAAGAGTTCTCCACAGGACTCATGTCAGCTGGAGAACTCGAGTCAGCTGGCTGCATGGCTCTCGAAAAGTGGCTGCTGGTGAATCAGACAGGGGGGATGGAGGCGAGTCCCAGGTGAGGAAAGTGCAGGCCTCCAGTCTCGTGTGAGGGAAATGCTCAGATCAGGCAAGTTTTCTGCATCTTCCTCCCCTAAGGCTTCTTGACTGCATTTTCCTCACCTCACACTTGAGCTTGCCGCTTCCCCGGCACCGGCAGTGGCAGGCCCATCCCACTACACAGTCCCCTCAGCCGAGCTCCATCGCAGCCATGTCATTCCTGCACTCACGATTTCCCCTCCACCCCGCAGGCTGACTAGCGTTGGAGGGTGTCTGAAGAAACAGTGACCCCACGTCAACAGTCCGGTACCGAGTGGTGGCGGGACGCCGTGATCTACCAGGTGTATCCGCGCTCCTTCAAGGACTCCAACGG
>JAKDKI010000481.1 GCA_030453435.1 Kocuria sp. | reverse complement strand
CCACCGGCGCGCTTGCCGCCGGCCTCAGCCCCCGCGCCCCGGGCGCCGGTTCCAACCCCGGTTCCGGCCGGCCTCCGGCATGCGCTCCGGCCCGTTGTCCGTCCCGTGTGGGTGCCCTGACCCGAGCGCGGCCCCGCCCCGGAGCCCGGTGTGATCACGGGTGCGAGCGGGATCACACCACCTATTGTGAATTGCTCAGAATAAGGCTAGGCTCGACGCCATGGAGACCACCGCCGAGATCTCATCGCATCCCTCGCGGGATGAGTGGACCTCGCACCTGCGCTCCCACGGGCGCAGGGTCACCAGGCAACGTCTCGCGGTGCTGGATGCCGTGGACGCTGTGCCGCACGCCACGGCGGAGGACACGGTCAAGCAGGTCCGCTCGGTCCTGCCCAACATGTCCGTGCAGTCCGTCTACGTGGTCCTCGCGGACCTCGCGGCCATCGGCATGGTGTCCAAGTTCGAACCGCCCGGATCCCCGGCGCGGTACGAGATCCGCACCGGTGACAACCACCACCACGCGTACTGCATCCACTGCGGCGTCATCCAGGACGTGCCGTGCGCGGTGGGACACGCCCCGTGTCTCACGCCTTCGCAGGACCACGGCTTCCAGCTGCTGTCCGCGGAGGTGGTGTACCGGGGGGTCTGTCCGCAGTGTCAGCAGGACATCGCGGCAGGCGCCCTCGAGGCGCAGCAATTCCCATCTTCCGTCGGATCCCATCCATCACCCAGGAGGAACCATGTCTGACACCACTCCCCACGAGCGCGGACTGCGCGAGACCGGGTCGTTCACCACCACCCAGGAGGGCCTGCCGGTCCCCACCAACGCGGACGCGCACTCCCTCAGCGTGGGCGCGGACGGGCCCATCGTGCTGCACGACTCCTACGTCGTGGAGAAGCTCGCGGCCTTCGACCGTGAGCGCGTCCCCGAGCGCGTGGTCCACGCCAAGGGCGCCGGCGCCTTCGGCGAGCTCGAGATCACCGAGGACGTCTCCCAGTACACCAAGGCCGCCGTGTTCCAGCCGGGCACCAAGACCCCCATGCTGGCGCGCTTCTCCACCGTGGCCGGCGAGCAGGGCTCGCCGGACACCTGGCGCGACCCCCGCGGCTTCGCCCTGAAGTTCTACACCACCGAGGGCAACCTGGACATCGTGGGCAACAACACCCCGATCTTCTTCGTCCGCGACGGCATCAAGTTCCCGGACTTCATCCACTCGCAGAAGCGTCTGCCGGGCTCCGGCATGCGCGACAACACCATGCAGTGGGACTTCTGGACCCAGTCGCCCGAGTCCGCCCACCAGGTCACCTACCTGATGGGCCCGCGCGGCATCCCGAAGGACTACCGCCACATGAACGGCTACGGCTCCCACACCTACCAGTGGAGCAACGAGGCCGGCGAGCGGTTCTGGGTCAAGTACCACTTCATCTCGGACCAGGGCACCGAGGGCCTGACCGGCCCGGAGGCCGAGGAGATCGCCGGCAAGGACGCCGATGCCCACCGCCGCGACCTCTACGAGTCCATCGAGAAGGGCGACTTCCCGTCCTGGACCATGTACGTGCAGGTCATGCCGTACGAGGACGCCAAGACGTACCGCTTCAACCCCTTCGACGTCACCAAGACGATCTCCAAGAAGGACTACCCGCGCATCAAGGTGGGCAAGTTCACGCTGAACCAGAACCCGCTGAACTACTTCGCGCAGATCGAGCAGGCGGCGTTCTCCCCCAGCAACACCGTTCCCGGTGTGGAGATCTCCCCGGACAAGATGCTCATGACCCGCGTGTTCTCCTACCCGGACACGCACCGTCACCGCATCGGCGCGAACTTCGCGGACCTGCCCGTGAACTTCCCGTACCGC
>JAKDKI010000123.1 GCA_030453435.1 Kocuria sp. | reverse complement strand
GACACCCCCGCCGACGCCGTTCGGCTCGAACACCTCATTCGCTCCGTTTCCGGGGTCGCACCTGACGTTCCCGTGACCGCGGTGCACGACACCCGGCTGATTTTGGCCGCTGGCGGTCACACCACCGGCATCGCTGTGATCGCCGGGACCGGGTCCGTGGCCTGGGGTATCGACTCCTCGGGCCGCGAGCGCCGAGCCGGAGGCTGGGGTTACCTGCTCGGTGATGAGGGCAGCGGCTACTGGCTGGGCCGTGAAGCGGTCCGCGCCGTACTGCGCGCCGACCAACGAGAGCCTGATGCTGCGCCCACGGCGTTTGCTCGGGCAATCCTGGAGCAGTCTCAGGTTAGTTTCGCCGTTGAGCTCATTGCAGCGTTCCATGACCGTCCGGACCGCTCGTTCTGGGCGGGGTTGTCACGCACAGTGGTGGAGCTCGCCGCGCACGGTGACGCCGTGGCACAGGAGTTGGTGCAACGGGCGGCTTCCGAACTGCGCTCCCTCACCACCGCCGTTGCCCAGCAGCTCACCGGGCCCCTCCCCGTGGTGCTAGGAGGTGGGCTGGCACCAACGATTGTTGGCGAAACCCTCCGAGGGCTACTTGCTGAATCCGGCCTCACGGACGTGACCGCCCTGGACCAGGAACCGGTGCTGGGCGCGCCGGTCCTGGCCCGAGCGATATGGGGTTGAGGGGCTACTTCTTGTACTCGTAGAACCCTTCGCCTGACTTGCGGCCGAACTTGCCCTCGGCCACGAGCTTGGAGATGGACTCGTTGGGCTTGTCCTCTTCCGCGCCGGTCTCCTCGTAGGTGGCCTTGGCGATGAAGTCGATAACGTCCAGGCCCACCATGTCCATGAGCTCGAATGGGCCCATGGGGTGGCCCAGGCCGTTGCGGATGGCGGCGTCGATGTCTTCCTTGGAGGCGTACCCGTTCTCGTAGAGGAACAAAGACTCCTCGTTGATCGCGCCCATCACGCGGTTGGCGATGAACCCGGGGATCTCACGGTTGATGAGCACCGGTTCCTTGCCGAAGCGGCGAGCCAGTTCCATGGTGACGTCCACGGTGTTGTCGCTGGTGGACTCGTGGCGGACCACTTCCACGCACTTCATGACCAGGGCAGGGTTGAAGAAGTGCATGTTGCAGACCTGCTCCGCACGCCCGCTGGCCTCGGCCACCTTGGACGAACCGAGTGTCGAGGAGTTGGTGGCCAGGATCGCGTGCGACGGCGCCAGGGACCCCAGGGATTCGAAGATCCCACGCTTGATGTCCAGACGCTCGGTGGCGGCTTCGATCACGAAGTCTGCATTGGCTGCCGCGCGCTCGAGGTCCGTTTCCCACGCCAAGTTACCCAGAGCGGCGTCGGCGGCAGATTGCTCGAGCTTGCCCTTGGCCACGCGGGATTCGGCCCAGCCGCTCATTTCGGCGGATGCGGCGTCAAGCATGTCCTGGCTGATGTCCTGCACTGTGGTCTGGTACCCGGCGAGCGCGGCGGTCATCGCGATCTGGCGACCCATGGCGCCGGCGCCGATCACGGTGATGTTCTTGATGCTGTCGATGGTGGTGCTCATGCGGAAGTCTCCCTCGAACTCGGATTCGGATTCGAACTCAGTCCTGAAATGGGGGCGCCCGCGACGAAAACCGCCGCGAGCGCCAGGTGGAACGTGTCGATCAGCGGAAGGCCGCTTCACCGGTGAGGTACTGGCCGAGGATCAGGGTGTGGACCTCGTCGGTGCCCTCGTAGGTGCGCACGGACTCCAAGTTGTTGGCGTGACGCAGCGGCGAGTAGTCCAGCGTGATGCCGTTGCCACCCAAGATGGTGCGAGCCTCGCGGGCGATCGCAATGGCCTCGCGGCAGTTGTTGAGCTTGCCCACCGAGATCTGGTGATTCTGCAGTGTGCCGGCGTCCTTCATGCGGCCGATCTGCAGTGCGAGCAGGAAGCCCTTGTTGATCTCCAGCGCCATGTCCACGAGCTTCTGCTGGGTCATCTGGTAGCCGGCCAGGGGCTTGTCGAACTGCATGCGCTGCTTGGAGTAGTCCAGGGCAGCCTCGAACGAATCGCGAGCCGCGCCCATGGCGCCCCAGATGATGCCGTAGCGGGCTTCATTGAGGCACGAGAAGGGACCGCGCAGGCCCTTGGCCTCGGGGAGCATCGCACTGGCGGGCAGCCGAACGTCCGTCAGTTCGATCTCACACTGGATGGACGCACGCATCGACAACTTGGGCTCGATGGGTGTGGCCTTGTAACCGGCGGTGTCGGTGGGCACCACGAAGCCACGGATCCCGTCATCGGTCTGCGCCCAGATCACGGCCACCTTGGCCACGTTGGCCAGGCCGATCCACCGCTTGGTGCCGTTGAGCACCCAGTCGTCACCGTCGCGCTTGGCGTTGGTGGTCATCGAGGACGGGTCCGAACCCGCGGTCGGCTCGGTCAGGCCGAAGCAACCAATTGCTTCACCGGCGGCCATCTGCGGCAGCCACTCCTGCTTCTGCTCCTCGGAACCCCACTTGTAAATGGCGCTCATGGCCAGCGAGCCCTGCACGGACACGAACGTGCGCAGGCCCGAATCTCCGGCCTCCAGCTCAGCACCGGCCAGACCGTACTCCACAGCCGAACGACCCGCGCAGCCGTAACCCTTGAGGTGCATGCCCAGCAGACCCAGCTTGGCCATCTCCGGCACGATCTCCAGAGGGAACTCGGCAGCCTCGAACCACTTGGCGATATTCGGCTTGATCTGCGCATTCACGAACTCGCGCACGTTTCCGCGCAGCTCGAGTTCCTCGGGGGTGAGCAGGGAATCGAAACTGATCAGATCCGAGGGATCCGCGGACAGCTCTGGGGTGGTCATGGTGCTCCTTTGCATCATTGCTCGTGCTAGTAGTGCCAGGGCCCGGGACAGACTGCCACCGCACCCATTGTGTATTTGTGACTCACGTTACGGGGACGACGCCGCTCGCGAAACCTCGCCGCGCCAGCCCCCTTTTTATTTCACTCGCCTAAGAAGTTCCCTTGAGCCATTCGATCACCGACTCGGTGTGTTCCCCGAGCTGCGGCGGGGCCGTGGTGGGTGATTCAAGCGGCGGGTTCCAGGTCACGGGGTGCCGGAATTGCCGGCCCACGGTCTGCCCGGAGGCGTCCTGGACATCAACGGTGGGTTCAAGCCCGAGGTCTTCGGCCAGTGCCACACCATCATCAATGCCGCCCACCTTGCCGGCTGGCAGCCCCGCGTCCGTGAGTACGTCCTCCCAGTGCTGGGCGGTATCACCCGAGAGGGCTTCTTCGAGCAGAGGAACCAGGATTTCGCGGTGGGCCACTCGGGCGGAATTGGTGGCGAATCGCTCGTCCTTAGCGAGGTCTGGCACGCCAAGAGCTCCGGCCATGCGGGCGAATTGACCATCATTGCCAATGGTCACCGCAAGAGGGCCGTCCGAGCACTGCAGCAACTGGTAGGGGACGATCGAGGGGTGATCGTTGCCCATGCGTGACGGGACTTTGCCCGCCCCCAGGTAGGCCTGCCCCTGGTTGACCAGCGCACCCTGCAAGCTGGAGAGCAAGTTGATCTCCAGGTGGGATCCGCGACCGTTGTTCCGCCGGCGAGCTTCCAACGCGGACAGCACTCCGATGGTCGTGTCCTTGGCACACAGCACGTCCACCAACGCCACGCCGGCTTTATACGGCGAGCCATCCGCTGGGCCGGTGATACTCATGAGCCCGCCCACGGCCTGCACCAGGAAGTCATAACCAGCCAGATTCCGTCCGCCGGCGGAGCCGAAACCGGAAATGGAAGCATAGATCAGTCCCGGATTCTCATCCCGCAGGTCCTCGTAACCCAACCCCAGCTTGGCCAGCCCACCGGGTTTGAAGTTCTCGACCAACACATCGGCCTTGAGAGCCAGCTTCTTGGCGAGCGCCAGATCCTCCGGATCCGTGAGGTCCAGGGCTACGGACTCCTTGTTGCGGTTGGCGGACTCGAAGTATGTGGCTCCGGTGTCGGACCACGGCGGCCCCCAGCTGCGGGTGTCGTCGCCGGCACCGGGGCGTTCCACCTTGATGACTCGCGCGCCCAGATCCGCCAGCGTCATGGTGGCCAGCGGGCCCGCGAGTACTCGCGAGAAGTCTGCGACCAGAACGCCGTCGAGCGGGAGGGTTGTGCCGGTCGGGTTCTCGCCCTGGGCGTCGGCTGTCGTGCCGGACTGCTCCGGAGAAGCCTGTCCGAGATCAGTACGCGATGGATCTGGCTGCGCGGTCACTTCTGACCTGCCTCACGCACGCCGCACCAGCGGGCGATGTAGAGCGCGTAGATCTCGGTGCAGCGCTTCACGGATTCCAGGTTCACGCGTTCGTCCTTGCCGTGCAGGGTTTCCGCGAGGGGTCCGTAGACCATGGATGGGATGCCTTGGAACGTGCCGTAGACCCGGGAGTCCACGTACGCCGGCGACGGGTAGGACTCCAGCGGCGCACCGGTCACGGACGCATGAAGCTCCGACAGCAACCCTTCTGCCTCCGTGCCCGGTTCCAGGACGTACTGGTCGGAGAAGAAGCCGGACTTACTCACCGACACCTTGCCCTGGGACACCACGGGGTTCACGCGGCCGGCGCGTTCAACGCACTCCTCGAGCTCCTGCCACGCCGCGGCAGAGCCCAGCGACGGCGGAACCGAGACCCGCACCGTGAACGTGCAGCGGTCGGGCACCGAAGACGGCCACTCGCCCGCCTGCAGCACGCCGACGTTGAGATTGATGGGGTGCTCCAGGTCCCCGAAGTTCGGATCCCCCACCGTGATCTGGTTCCACCTGTCCTCGAGCTCCCGCAGGTCACCGATCAGGGAGTACGCGGCATCCAGCGCATTGAATCCCTTGGCCATCTCGTGCGCGTGAGCGGCGGTTCCGGTGACGTCAACGTCGAACCAGATCACACCCAGATTGGCGCGCACCAAGGTCTCGGCAATGGGCTCAGAAATCAGCACAGCATCTGCGGTGTAGCCACGCTGCATGGCGGCTACGGTGCCGTTACCGGTGCATTCTTCTTCCGGTACGGACTGCAGGTGCACGCGGCCGGTGGGTTCCAGCCCGGCAGCCTGCAGCGCCTTGAACGCGAATAGGTTGGCCACCAACCCGGCCTTCATATCGCCGGCACCGCGGCCGTACATCCAGCCGTCCTCGATCCGGCCGTCCCACGGGCTGGTGGTCCACGTGTCCTCGCGACCCTCGGGTACAACGTCAACGTGACCGTTGAGGATCAGGCTGCGAGCGCCGTCGGCGGGGGCGGAAGGTTCGTACGTGCCCACGACCACCGGAGTGTTCGAGTAGTCCACGGTGACCGCACCGGCGGCGGGGTGGGTCGCGAGTTCGGCGGCGTCCAGCGTCCACTGGTCGACGCTCAGGCCCGCGTCCTGGAAGGCCGCCGCCATCATGTCCTGAGCCGCGCGCTCCTCGGTGCGCCGCGAGGGCTCGGACACCAACCGCTGCAGGAACTCGACCTGCTGATCGAACGCTTCCGCGACCGCCTCACGGATTGCGGTTTCCTGAGCTTGCGTGGGTTGGGACACTGCGCCTCCTCATTGAGTTGTGTTTCACCACACACTCTATGACTCAGCGCGGACAGGCATAAACCGCTTTACCAACCCACGGCAAGCTCGTGCGCAGCACTCAAGCCAGCTCGCCCTTCGCCACCCGCGTCATCACGCCGATCAGCATGTCCAGCCCGGAGAGCATGTCCTGGTCAGAGGTGAATTCGTACTCGTTGTGCGTGATGCCCTTGTGGGACGGCACGAACAGCATGACCGCGGGCATCACGTCCTTGACGTTGGTGGAATCATGGCCGGCCAGCGTCATGATCCGCGTGTACGGCAGACCCAGTTCCTGCACAACCTGCTCGGCGAGCTCCACACCCTCCGGCGCGTAGTTCTTCACGTCCCAGGCGTTACGGCTCAGAGTTTCGATCTCCACATTCGCCTCCGACGCCGCTTTGGTGACCTCCTGCGCGAAGGCCGCGTCTGCGGCGTCGAGCCGGGCGGCATCCGGGCTGCGCAGGTCGATCAACAAGCGCGCCTCCCGAGCGACCGCGACGGGAGAATTGGGCAGGATCAGCAGCTCACCGCATGAGGTGATCACGTCGTGCTCCAGCGCGATCCGGCGCGCCGCAGCAATGAGCAGCGAGGCACCCAACAGCGCGTCCTTGCGATCCTCAATCAGCGTGGCACCGGTGTGGGACTGCTCGCCGGTCACCCGGAATTCGTACTTGCGCGCACCCCACGTGGCCTCCACCAGGCCAATGGTCTGGCCGTTCTCCTCCATCGACTTGCCCTGCTCGATGTGGATCTCCACGTATGCCGCGGCCTCGGGAATGCTCTCGGTTCCGCGCTGACCGAGTGCGTCGAGGGCGTCGCGCACGGTCACGCCGTCCACGTCCTCGATGTCCAGCGCCGTTTCAAGATCGAGCTTGCCCGTATAGACCAGACTGCCCATCATGGACGGCTTGAACCGGCAACCCTCTTCGTTGAACCAGTTCACGACACACAGGTTGTACTTGAGCTCCAGCTCCCCCGCCGACGCCGCTCGGTACAGTTCCGCACACACTGTCGCCCCGGCGAGCACGCCGTATGCGCCGTCGAACCGGCCTGCCCTGGGCTGGGAATCGAGATGCGATCCGACTAATACGTAGGGCGCACCGGGGTGGAGTTCGAACGTGCCGAACTGGTTACCGATCTCGTCGTAGTGCACCGTGGCACCGCGCGCAGCCAACCAGCCGGCGAACCACTGCCGGTTGAGACCATCCGCTGCGGTGGCGGCCTGACGCTCAACGCCACCGGACTCCAACCCGCCGTTGCGGGACATGAGCTGAAAATCGTGTAGGAACGCTTGATGCAGTGCGGACATGACCTCTCCAGGGATAGGAACCAGTTGCGGTCATCGTACGCA
>JAKDKI010000122.1 GCA_030453435.1 Kocuria sp. | reverse complement strand
ACCTGCGGATACTGTACGCGCCGGGTAAGTCTGTTCGACTCACCCGGCGCGTAGCCAGTGTGGGCTGTCAGCCCATGTCACCACCGCTGACCTGGATCACCGACCCGGTCATGTAGGAGGCCTCGTCCGAGGCCAGGAACACGATGGGTGCGGCTTGTTCGTCCAGGGTGCCGTAGCGCTTGAAGAACGTGGATTCGGTGACCTGCTCCACCACGTCCTTGACCCACCCCTGCTCCTGCTCACTCTCGGGGCCGGGGCCGCGCTGAACCTTGCGCGGGGGAGCCTCGGTACCGCCCGGGGCAGTGGCCATTACGCGGATACCGCGGCCGGCGGTCTCCATGGCCAACGCCTGGGTGATGCCGTTGACGCCACCCTTGGCCGCCGAATACGGCACGCGGTTGATGCCGCGCGTGGCATTCGAGGACACATTCACGATGGTTCCGGAACCCGCCTCCAACATGGTGGGAAGTACCGCGCGGCACATCCACAACGTGGGGAACAGGGACCGGTTGATTTCCTTCTGGATCTGTTCGGCATCGAAGTGCTCGAACGGACGCATCAGGATGGCACCGCCCACGTTGTTGATCAGGATGTCCACGCGACCGTGACGTTCCAGGGTTGCGGACACAGCTTGCTCAGCACCGGCGAACGTCTCGAGATCGACACCGGTTACTGAGCTGGCCGAGCCCTCGGAGCCGTTCTTCGCGGCGTACTCATTGATGCCGTCTGCTACCTGCTCCGCCAACTCGGAACGGTCCACCAGCACCACGGTGCCACCTTCGGCGCCGACGCGTTCTGCAACCCGTTGGCCGATGCCCTGGGCGGCGCCAGTCACCAGCACAACCTTGCCGTTGAAACGGCCAGGGCTCAGTGCGCTGAACGGTTCGGGCAACTGGGTCACTCGGATTCCTTCTTGTCGATGGCGCCTTCCATGGTCTCCTTGGCGTCACGTGCGTGGGCCATGATGACCTCGCGGGCACGCTCGACGTCCTTCTTCTCGAACGCCTCGACGAAGTCCTCGTGATCCTGGATGACACGATCGAAGATCACGGTTCCGGACTCGAACGTGGCCTGCATCTGATCGGTCAGGTCCAAGCGACGGTAGGACTCCAGCAACGAGGGATTGTTAGAGACCGTGAAGAGGTACTCGTGGAACTCCTCGTTGTAACGCACGAAGTCCTCGGGCTTCTTGACCTCGGAGCCTGCCACGCAATCCGCGGTGGCCTCGGCCAGGCGGCGCAGGTTCTTGACCTGTTCGTCCGTGATCTTGGGCATCATGAGCTCGGTGATGGCCAACTCAAGACCCATGCGGGCGTCCAACTGCGCGAAGGAATCTTCCTTGGCAAAGGAGAGGCGACCGGTTTCCATGGAGGAAACTGCCTCGGACTTGGACATCGAATCGCCGGACTCTGCAACATCATCGGAGCTGGCGGGTGCGCCGGTCTCGGCGTCACCTCCGGTCTTCTCCTTGGGTGCGAAGCGCTCGAAGTAGAAGTTGGCGGGCTCGATGCCCTCGGTCTCGAGCCACTTGGCCACGGCGTTGACCATGGGCGGGGGGCCACACAGGTAGATGTCCACGTCGCCGTCATTGAGGTGACCCGGTTCGATGATCTGGGTGACGTAACCGGTGTGCGGGGCCGAGGTGCCATCTTCGGAGGCGATGTAGTCCCACGTGAAGTTGGGCAGCTTGGCTTTGTACTCTTCGATCCAGTCCAAGCCCACGATGTCTTCCTCGCGGGTCACACCGTAAATCAGGTGCACGGCGTGCTCCGGCGGATTCTCCGAGAGCTTCTCCAGGATGGACAGCAACGGCGCCAAACCGGTGCCGCCGGCCAACAGCAGCAGCGGACGCTTGGGGTCGCGGAGGAAGAAGGAACCGAACGGGCCGGACAGGGTGATCTCATCGCCCACTTCGGCGCGGTCACGCAAGTACTCGGACATCGCGCCCTTGGGAGCGGTACGAACCATGAAGGACGCAGCCTCGGTGTTCGGGCCGCTCGAGAAGGAGTACGAGCGCTCCACATCGGCACCGGGGATCTTGAGGTTCACGTACTGGCCGGGCAGGTAAGCCAGTTCAGAGCGCTTGTCGATTTCCAGCGTGAAGGACGTGGTGGTCTCCGAATGACGGTCCAGCTGCGTGATCCGCGAGGTGTACGAGGAGGCCGAGGTCTTGGCCGACTCGGAGGTCGCGGGGATATTCACGGCCATGTCCGATTCCGGCATGGTCTGGCAAGTCAGGATGTAACCCTTCTCGAACTCCTCGTCGGTCAGAGCATCCTCGATGAAGTCTCCGGGGTCGAACTCGCCGGACTCGCAGAAGGACTTACATGTACCGCACGCGCCGTCGCGGCAGTCGGAAGGAATGTTGATGCGTGCCTTGTAGGACGCGTCCATGATGGTTTCGTAGTCATCGACCTTGATGACCTTGGTGACGCCATCTTCGAAAGTTAGTGCAACCTGGTTCGGCATGGGTGATCTTCTCCTACTAGCGGTGAGCCGTGGTCATGGGACGGGTGCGTTCACCGCAATAGCTGTGATGTGTGAATGGGCCAATCGGTACGGACAGCACCGGTGCCCGGACCCCTGAGGCGGGGGCCGGGCACCGGACCGTCCGTCACAGCGAGTGGACTCAGATCATGTAGATGTCGACTACGTGGTGAATGTAGTCGTTCTTCAGGACAACCTTCTTGTCCATGATCTTGGGCTGTTCGCCAGCCATGTTGATCGTGTACAGGCTGTAACCGAAGTAGGTCTCGGTCACGTTGTAACGGAAGTAAAGGTTGAACCAGTTGAACCGGACCTTCACCTCGTCACCGTTCTGCTCCAGGATCTCGACATCCGTGATGTTGTGACCGGTGCGCGGTTCCGGCAGGGACGTGGCCGAGGAACGGTCCGTCTTGATGCGGAACACGCGGTCCTCGATGCCACCGCGGTTGTCGTAGTAGATCAGGGAGATCTCGCGCTGCGGATCCTCGGTGAGCTCGCCGTTGTCATCCCAAGCGGGCATCCAATAGGAGGCGCTCGGGTCGTAGCACTCGATCCAGGCATCGAAGTCGCGGTCGTCCAGCAGACGAGCCTCGCGGTACAGGAAAGCCCGCACCTTTTCGATGGTGGATGTGCGTTCTTCGGTCAACGTTTCAGTCATGGTCTCGCAATCTTTCGTCGTGTCAGGGAATGGCCGGGCGTGGATCAGGCAGAAGCCGGATCGTTGTCCTGCTCTTCCGCAGCCTTTTCCATGACCTGCTTCCAGTAACCGTGCTGCACGGGGTACAGGCCCTCGTCCTCGGTGCGAACACCGGAGGCGATCACGCTGTCCATGCCCAGTGCCGAAGCCTGCTCGTCCGGACCGGAGATCTCGTGGGCAACGCCGCGAGTCATGTCGTTCCAGGGAGCGGCCGAGGCCAGGTAGGTCTTCTGGCAGGAGCGGAACTCCTCGAGGTCATCCGGAGTGGCCATGCCGGTCGCGTTGAAGAAGTCTTCGTACTGGCGGATGCGGTGCGCGCGGGCCTTGTCCGACTCACCCTTGGGGGCGATGCAGTAGATGGTGACCTCGGTCTTGTCCACGCTGATGGGACGCACGTGGCGGATCTGCGAGGAGAACTGGTCCATCAGGTACACGTTCGGGTACAGGCACAGGTTGCGGGAGATGTTGATCATGAAGTTGGCCATCTCTTCGCCGTACTTCTCAACGAGCTCGTCGCGGCGGTCCCACAACGGGCGGTCCTGCGGGTTGCCCCACTCTTGCCAGAGCAGCAGGTGGCCGTGCTCGAAGGAGTAGAAGCCGCCCTTGGCCTTGCCCCACTTGCCGGCGTCCATGGCCTTGGTGGTGTTGGTGGAGTCACCGGCGGTACGACGCGAGGTGGTTGCGGCGTAGTTCCAGTGGGTGGCGGTGACGTGGTAGCCGTCAGCGCCGTTCTCCATCTGGACCTTCCAGTTGCCGTCGTAGGTGTACGTGGACGAACCGCGCAGCACCTCCAGGCCCTCGGGGGACTGGTCGACGATGGAGTCGATCACCTTGGTGGCGTCACCCAGGTGCTCCTCCAGCGGCAGGACGTCGGGGTTGAGCGAACCGAACAGGAAGCCCTTGTAGTTCTCGAAGCGAGCAACCTTGGTGAGGTCGTGGGAGCCTTCCTTGTTGAAGTTCTCCGGGTAGCCCGCGTTGCGCGAGTCCTTGACCTTGAGCAGTTCGCCGGTGTTACGGAAGGTCCAGCCGTGGAACGGGCAGGTGAAGGTGGTGCGGTTGTCGGTCTTGCGACGGCACAGCATGGCACCGCGGTGTGCACATGCGTTGATGAGAGCGTTGAGCTTCTCTTCCTTGTCGCGAGTAATCACGATGGGCTGGCGACCGATGTAGGTCGTGAAGTAATCGCCCACGTTGGGGATCTGGGACTCGTGAGCGAGGTACACCCAGTTGCCTTCGAAGATGTGCTTGATCTCGAGTTCGAAGATCTCCGGGTCGGTGAAGATCTCACGGTTGGCCCGGATGATGCCCTGTTCGCGGTCGTCGACGAGCGCGTTTTCGAGTACTTGGTGAAGGTGGCTGAGGGTTTCGGTCATGACGTAACTCCTTGGACTTCGGTGCACCGGGTGGACCCGGCGCATCTTGTGGTGCGGGCGGTACTGCTTAAAACCCGCAGGTGAACCACAGGTTGCGTATGTCTCATTCTTCCCTCTAGTGACCCCACTCACATCAGGGTAAACCCTAGGGTGAGGTAAGGGGGTGTCTGATCGTCTTACATAATCAATAAGCCCTGATTACATATTTGTAAGATATGGATTCGGTTCGTAAGCTTGAGACAAGCGTCACGGTGTGTCACTCACCACAGGTTTGCACGCTCTTGCTACCGGTGGACTCGCACATCACCCCCGGGGCGTACAGCTTTTCAATGATGAGAAAGTGGAGGTCACCATGACTGAAACCCGCAAGGAAAACGAAGGCACCGCAGTCGAGGCCGGCTCGCTCGCCACTGAGCGTTTCACCCAGTCCGGCAAGCTGGCCAAGCTCGATGTTCCCAAGGAGCGTGTCTCCCAGCTCGCAGGTGAGCTGATCCAGGCCGCCAACGACATCGTGGTCAAGCACGAGGTCACCTACGAGGAGTACAACGCACTCAAGGCGTGGCTGATCAAGGTCGGCACCGACGGCGAGTGGCCTCTGTTCCTCGACGTGTGGCTCGAGCACACCGTGGAGGACGTCAACTCCAAGGAACGTCCCGGCAGTGTCGGCACCATTGAGGGCCCCTACTACGTCCCCAACGCTCCCGAGATGTCCACTCCGGCAACTTTGGAAATGCGCGAAGGCGAAGAGGGCACCCCGCTGCTCTTCCACGGCAACTTCACCGACACCGAGGGCAACCCCATCAATGACGCACAGGTTGAGATCTGGCACGCAGACGCTGCCGGTTTCTACTCCCAGTACGCTCCTGGCCTGCCCGAGTGGCTCTTCCGCGGCACCGTCAAGGCAGACGAAAACGGCCACTTCGAGATCAACACCATGCAGCCGGCGCCCTACCAGATCCCGACCGACGGCGCTTGCGGCCAGTTGATCGGCGCAGCCGGTTGGCACGCATGGCGTCCGGCCCACATCCACATCAAGGTCTCCGCTCCCGGTTACCAGCTGGTTACCCAGCAGCTCTACTTCCCGGGCGACCCGCACAATGAGGATGACATTGCTTCGGCAGTGAAGCCCGAGCTGATGCTGGACGTGAAGGGGCGCCAGGACGGTCAGGGCAACCAGGTCGAGTACAACTATGTGCTGGCCAAGGAAAATGAGAGCAAGTAAGTAGCTCTCGGCCTGTAGCGATCATGCGTGATCGCTGAGTCTTCAAAAGCACCCCGATTCTCTGGAATCGGGGTGCTTTTCTCTGTTCCTACCGCGGTGTGTCGTGGGCGGGTTGAGACCTGGGATCAGCCAACACGGCGAGTCGCCCACGATTACTGGAACAATTGGGACTTCGTGTCAGGATTTCCTACTATTGAGTAGTCATAATGTGAAGTCATGAGAATCACCGTGCTTGTTACTTGCATCTGGATGTAATTGATGCGTACAGTGACGATGTCAGTCGAAGAGGCCCGGGTGTATCCCCCCAAGTGCGCCCGGAAGTTCCCCCGATTGGCCGGCGTCCCGTATCTCCCCCGATCGGGATGTCCGACGGGTCCTGTCGATTCCCCCAAGCGACAGGACCCGTCCCCTGTTTAAGGGTGTATTCGCCCCACTCCTCGAGCGCCCATCGGAATGTTCGCGGGTTGCTGTCAGGGCTGTTAGACGAGGTTCATTTTCTCTAGCTGCGGGATCACTCGGCCCGCCACAGACACCAGAGTCTTCAGTTCGTCGCTGCTTAGCTGATCCATGAAAGCCTCGCGCACCATGGCCAGGTGCCAGGGGGCCGCTGCATTGATGACTTGGCGGCCGTGATCGGTGATTTCCACGATGAGTCCGCGGGCGTCCTGAGTGCTCGGCCTGCGGCAGACCATGCCGCGCTTCTCCATGCGGGACAGCATGTGTGACAGGCGGGAGCGTTCCCAGTCCAGGTGTCGCAGCAATTCGCGGGACGCCATGCTGCCGTCCTTCGACTCGGAGAGGGGGACCAGTACGTGGTACTCGGAACTGGACAGTTCGCTGTCGCGTTGGAGCTGCCGGTCGATGGCGCGCTCCATGCCTCGCGACAGCGCCAGGAAACTGCGCCAAGCGGCGTCCTCGTGCTCTGAGAGCCAGGGCACGGAATTCGCGGAGGAGGGCGTCTGCATGATCTGGAGAACTTTCTGTTCTGGGAGTTCTTGCCGGTTCCGGTGCGTGTGAAAAAGTAGCGCTTCTCAGTCGCGGGGGCCGCGTCTGATCCAATCCGAATCGTAGTAGCTGGGGCGGTCGTTACGGTCGCGCTGGCGTGCCCGCTCCGCATAATCGGTGGGCCGCAGGGGTGAGTCGTCGTCATCG
>JAKDKI010000480.1 GCA_030453435.1 Kocuria sp. | reverse complement strand
TGGAACGAGTTCTTCTTCGCACTCAACCTCACGGCCGCGGACGCAGCCACGGTGCCCATCATGTTGGTGTCCACCATGACCAGTGAAGGCCTTTACCTGGCTCGCCTCTCGGCGGCCAGCGTGTTGGCCTCGCTGCCAGTGGTGCTCGCCGGTTGGATCGCCCAGAAGCAGCTGGTGCGCGGTCTATCGATGGGCGCCATCAAGTAGACAACGCCCATCGAGCCCGTCAGGGGATCACGACAGCTTTCAACGCGCCTGGGCGCGTCCCCGCGGTGAGTGCCGCGGCGACGTCGTCCAGGCCGTGTCGTGTGGTGACCAGGGAATCCAAGTCCACGAGGCCCTGCTCGGCCATGCGAATGGCCGTGTCCCAGGTATTTGCGTAGCGGAAGATTCCGGTCAGGTGCAGCTGTCGCTCCTGGATCAGGGGCACCGGAAGCCGCAGGGTATCCGCTCCCATGCCGACCAGGACCACGCGGCCCTCGGGTATCAGACGCTGCATCCCCGAGAGAATCGCGGGCTCGGCTCCGCTCGCATCGAGGAGCACCGTGTAACCGCTTCCGGGGAAAGGTTCGTCCGGGGACGGAGCGTTGTCCACACGGAATGTTTCGGTGGCGCCGTAGCTCATGGCCGTTACCAGGCGGTCGTCGCGGGTGTCCGTGACTACCACGTCCAATGCGCCGGCCAATCGGGCGCACTGTGCGGCCAGTAGGCCGACCGGGCCGGCTCCGGTGATCAGGACTCGGTCGCCCAGGGTTACTCCAGCGGCGCGCACCGCGCTGATGCCCACGGAGAGCGGCTCGAGGAGGGCAGCGGCGTCGTCGGAGAGCGCGTCCGGAACGGGATGGGCGAAGGGGGCGGGATGGATCACGTACTCGCAAAACACACCGTCGATAGGTGGGGTGGCAAAGAAGCGGACGGCCGGATCCAGGTTGTACTGCCCGTGCAATGTTTGGGGTGAGAACGGCTGGGGGATACCGGGCTCCAGCGAGACGCGCTGGCCTACCTGACGGTCATGGACGTCCGAACCGACCGCCACGATGACACCGGCGGGTTCGTGACCCAAGATCATGGGTTTCTCCACTACAAAGTCACCGATCCGGCCGTGCTCGTAGTAATGGGTGTCGGAACCGCACACACCCACCGAGGTGATGCGGATCAGTACCTCGTGCGGGCCGGGGTGCGGGACAGTCCGCTCCTGAAGCTCCAGTTCGTGAGGAGCCAGCAGCACACTGGCCTTCATGGTGGCAGGGATCACGGGGATGTCGGCGGGGCTGGCTGTTGTCATGTCGGCGGCCTTTCTATAGGGGCTGATCGAGTGGACGGGTGAGGCATCAAACAAAGAAACGTCACGCGCTCCCCACGAGAGCGCGTGACGTTGACAGGCATGAACGCGGGAGATCAGTCCGGGAGCCGTTCGCCCGTGCTGGCGTCGAAGAGATGAACTCGGTCGCCATGGGTGCTGACCCACACGGTGGACTCCGCGGCCGGTGGTTGCCGACCGTCCACGCGGATCACGATGGGACTCGCATCCGCGTCCTCGCTTGTTCCGGTGTTGGGAACGGTGTCTTCTTCTTGGCCGGCCACACCGGCAATGGGGGTGACGTGCTGATCGGCGCTGTGGTCGAGGTGGCCGTAGACATACGCGTCCGCCCCGAGCTCCTCCACGATGTCGGCAATGACAGCCAAGCCATGGCCGTTCTCCGAGGGCACCAGGTCTTCGGGTCGGATGCCCACCGTGACCTCGGAACCCGTGAGTGCTTCGCGAGCGGCAGCGCTGAGCGGAAGCTTCAGACTCCCGAGCTCCACCGAACCTTCCTCGGTCACGGTGGTACGGAAGAGATTCATGGCGGGGGAGCCGATGAAGCCGGCC
>JAKDKI010000479.1 GCA_030453435.1 Kocuria sp. | reverse complement strand
GAACTCGACATGACCCCCGAAAAGGTCGTGGAAGTTCAGAAGTACGGCCGCGAGCCCATTTCGCTTCACACGCCGTTGGGTGAGGACGGCGACTCCGAATTCGGTGACCTCATCGAGGACTCCGAGGCCGTAGTCCCCGCAGACGCCGTATCCTTCACCCTGCTCCAGGAGCAGCTGCACTCCGTGCTGGACACCCTGTCCGAACGTGAAGCCGGTGTAGTGGCCATGCGCTTCGGCCTGACCGACGGACAGCCCAAGACGTTGGACGAAATCGGCAAGGTCTACGGTGTCACTCGTGAGCGCATTCGCCAGATAGAGTCCAAGACCATGTCCAAGCTCCGTCACCCCTCGCGCTCGCAGGTGCTGCGGGATTACCTGGACTGATCCGGATCGCCACGGTGAATGAGAATTACTCCATGACGTCTCAGGACAGTCGTGTCCAGAGCATGTTCAATCGAGTGACGCGCAGTTACGACAGGATCAATTCGCTCATGACCATGGGCCGACACGCGCAGTGGTGCCGAGAGGTTGCCCAGCGTGCGGACCTGGCGCTGAACGGGAAACTGTTGGACATCGCTACCGGCACGGGCGAGATCGCTCTGGCTGCGCGGCGTCGTTACCCGAATGCGGACATTTACGGCGTGGATTTCTCCGAAAACATGTTGGCGGAGGCTCGGGAGAAACCGGGCGCCGAAAGCATCGAGTGGGAGTTCGCGGACGCCCACCAGTTGCAGTTCGAGGATGAATCATTCGATGCCGTGACCCACGGTTATCTGCTGCGTAACGTCAGCGACGTGGAACGGGTGCTGCGCGAACAGTTCCGCGTGCTCAAGCCGGGTGGGCGCGTGGTGGTGTTGGAGACCTCACCTCCGCGGGGCGTTCTCAAGCTGGTTCTGTCGGCCGGCATGAGCGTGGTCCTACCGCTGTTGGGCCAGCTCATCGCCAAGGACCGCCAGGCATACACGTACCTCAAGACCTCCACGTTGGGGTTCATGTCTCCGGCTGAGGTTGCCGAGATCATGGAGCGTGTGGGTTTCTGCGGGGTGGAATGGTCCACCAAGTACTTCGGGACCAACGTGATCATGTGGGGCCGCAAGCCCTGATCCTGCGACCGGTCGTCGGGCCGGTGAGCAGAGATAGCGAAAGACCGGGGCACGCACCGTACGGTGCGTGCCCCGGTCTTTGCGTTGGCCGTGGTTGCCTCAGGAGGCTTCCAGGTGCTCCGTTTCGTCCTGCCAGGTGGCAGCCAGCGGGCGCAGCTTGTCCTCATTCTTGCGCGCGTGGTGTGCGCAGAAGAGCAGCTGTCCGCCGGTGCTTTCGAGGACCACACGGACGTATGCCTGGGCGCCGCAAGCGTCACAGCGGTCGGTCGCGTTGAGTTCACGCGTCTCGAGTGTCGCGTTCATTGGATCCTCCTTACGGATACAAGGTCTGCAATTCCACCATTCGGTGTTATTGCGGTGCGCAGCCGGTTTCGAAAAGGAACACTGCGGCACGTATCAATAGAACCAAAGGTAGACCTGATTACTTCCCCGTGGACAGTGGTTTCGCCCACCGCGCACAATGTCAGCCCTCCGGACTAAAGTGGGGGAGTCCCACCCGCGCCTCAGGGCCAGACTCTCGGGAGATTCATCACCGTGACACCCACTCGTTCCGAATACAACGCCCGGCACCTCTCCGTACTGGAAGGCCTCGAAGCGGTGCGCAAGCGCCCGGGCATGTACATCGGTTCCACGGACTCCCGCGGGCTCATGCACTGCATGTGGGAAATCATCGACAACTCCGTGGACGAGGCACTGGCCGGTTACGGGCAGAACATCACCGTGATCCTGCACAAGGACGGTTGCGTGGAAGTCCACGACGACGGCCGCGGCATCCCGATCGA
>JAKDKI010000478.1 GCA_030453435.1 Kocuria sp. | reverse complement strand
GTAGCGCCGGTGTTGATGACCACGGTCTCGGCGGTGATGCGCAGATACTCGGCCAGGCCACGGCCACCCGCGGACGGGGTGACCTCGACCTCGCGGGGACCCACGAAGCGTGCGCGGCCGTCCACCACGGTCACGGTGTCCTGGTCCGCGAGCATATGGAAGTTCACGTTGTTGAGCTTGCCGATCAGGGAATCTCGGTAGTCGACGGCATCCTCGAAGAACTTCTGATCGCCGTCCGCCGCGCGCTTCTCGGAAGCCGAGTGGATCAGCGTTTTGGTGGGCACGCAGCCGATGTTGATGCACGTGCCGCCGTACATCGCGGCACTTTGCTCGACCATGACCACGCTCTTACCGGCGGCGGCCATCTTCCCGGCGAACGTCTTGCCGCCCTTGCCCCAACCGATGATCAGAACGTCCACGTCCAGACTGCGGGGTTCCTGCACCTCCTGTTCGGAAGTGTCGGTGGCGGCTACGGACGGCATGGCGTTCACGGGGTTCCTTCTTCTCTCGGCCCGAACCGAATCGCTCGGAGAATGGTCGTTCTCCCGCTAGCATAGAGAATCATTATTCTCCACGCAAAGGGGCACCTCAGAACCGTGACCGAGACAGCCGACCTTGCCCCACTTGCCGCCCACGCCGAACTCACGGATGACCCCATCCTCCGCGCGGCCGCGCACCTGTTCTATCGCCGCGGAATCGGCAACGTCTCGATTCAAGACATCCGCCAGCTGGCCGGCGTGAGCCTCAAAGCACTCTACGCCCGCTACCCCTCCAAGGAATCGCTGGTCACGGCCTATCTTCGGTCGACTCACGCCGGGTGGACCCGCTCGCTGGAAGGATCCGTGGCCGATGCAGTTCCCGACATTCTCAACGACGACGCTCTGGAGGATTCCGCTCGAACGGCCGCCGTTGCCGCACTGTTCACCTGGCTGGGCGATTGGTTCGCCACTCCGGATTTCGTTGGCTGCGGTATCGCCAACACCCGCGGCCAACGTCTGAGCGAAGAAGCCCAGGAGGTGATCCGGGACCACGATCGCCATGTGCGCTCCTACATGGACCGCATCGGCGGCTCAACCGAAGCCGGTGGTTCACTGTTCGTGCTCATGGAAGGTGCCATTTCGACCGCCGCAGGCACGGGCGACCCGGACTATGCCAAGGTCGCTCTCCGCACGGCGCGCGCTGCGCTCGGCCTGGACTGAAGCGTCAATCCGCTCCGGGGGAACTCACACGATGACCGAAGCTGCGGCCGCAACCTGCAGCCCGTTATCATCCGGGTGCGCAGGGTTCATGTTGGCCATGATCAAACACGCACCCGCAACGGCCACAAGCACACCCTTCCAGCGGATGGTCGCACGGGTTGAACTAGGTCTGTGTGCCACGGAAACCTCCGTTATCCAGATGAGATGTGGCCCACACTAACCGAGGAGTAACTAAGGGGCTATCCCCTTAAAGGGTGAAGTTATCAGGGGCATTTGCCGTAGTGAGACGGCAAAACCCGATTCCTTGGAGATCTGCGTCAGGGTTTCTAATATCCGCCGTGAACCCCGACATTTAAGGCGCGAGTTCGCAAAAAAATTGCCATTTCCGCGCGAA
Source organism: Kocuria sp. (assembly GCA_030453435.1). GTDB lineage: Bacteria > Actinomycetota > Actinomycetes > Actinomycetales > Micrococcaceae > Kocuria > Kocuria atrinae. Next base: position 300 of record JAKDKI010000478.1, on the reverse strand, counting down.
CCTCTGCCCGGAAAATTTTCTCTGCAAACCAGCGCCTCAGATGTTCACAGTGGCGATTCAGCACGAAGCAGGTCGCCCGCGTCGCACCGCGGAGATGAAGACGAACGACTCAGTCGACAGGCTGCTCGAACACGTGCCGACGGATCCACGCGTGCATCGCCACGGCCGCGGCGGCGCCGGCGTTGATGGAACGAGTGGAACCGAACTGCTCGATGGCCAACACAGCGTCTGCGGCCTCGATGACTTCCGGGGACACCCCCGGGCCCTCCTGGCCGAACACCAGAACACACTTTTTGGGCA
>JAKDKI010000477.1 GCA_030453435.1 Kocuria sp. | reverse complement strand
CGCCGTTGCACCTAGCTAAGGTGCAGCTCGACGTGGTGGGCCATGAACGGGCGCCGCAGTGACGTCTTGGAACCGTGGTCCATCCGGCGCTTTGGTTCCCCCTGATAGCGCCGAACGGGCAATGCTCAGAACCACGTTCCATATATATAGTAAGCACCCTTTCTAACGCTTTTTCAAGTGTTGTAACAGAAATAAAAGCATTAATCCTTTGCGCACGAACAGAGGGTGGGTGTCACGAATTTCTGCCCATCAGCAAAGCAGACTTGTGACGTGCTCGAACGGCACAGCCTCGGGGCGAGAAACTTTCGCCTACGCTGTGCTCATGTCAGATCACTCGAGCAGTGAATCCAAGCGCCGAGCCTCCGGGCGCACCGACCAGCCCCTCGAGGACGAACTGGTCGAAGAGTTCCAGAACACCGTCCAGGAGGGCACCGACCGACTGCATCGCACGTGGCGGGCCCTGATCATTACGGGCCTGTTCGGCGGCATCGATGTGGGTCTAGGCATCATGGCCATGATTGCGGTCATGGACGCCACGGGTTCCAAGCTTCTGGCGGGCATGGCGTTCGGCATTGGCCTGTTGGCGCTGCGACTCGCTCATTCCGAGCTGTTCACGGAAGACTTTCTGCTGCCCATCAATGCGGTGGTGGCGGGACATGGCTCGTGGCTGTCGCTCGTTCGACTGTGGGCCGTGACCCTGGTGACCAACCTGGCCGGCGGTTGGGCTTTCATGTGGGTGGTCGTGGCGGCCTTCCCGGACATGACCGATTCCCTGATCAAGGTGTCGAGCGGGTACGTGGAAAACGGCCTGACGTTCGAAACCGTATGCCTGGCGTTGCTCGCGGGTTCCACCATCACGCTCATGACGCGCATGCAGCAGGGCACGGGAAACGATGTGATGACGGCGGTCATCTCGCTCATCGGCGGTTTGCTCGTGGTGGGCATGGGCATGCTTCACGGGGCCTTGAATTCCATTGTCATGTTCGGAGCCATGCACGCGGGCTGGGAGTATTCCTACACCGACTGGTTCGTGTGGTTCGCGTGGGTGATCCCGTTGAACATGGTGGGGGGTCTGGTGATCATCACGCTGCCGCGATTGCTCCGCACGTGGGAGTTGCTCATGGCGGAGCGACGCGGGGAGCGCATTTCCGAGGCCACCGTGGAAGACGAAAAAGGCGACCAGAACGAGTAGCTGGCAGCTCGGCCGGGATTCGTTGGGGACGATTCCCATGAATTGGGCGTCAGTCGGCTCGGAAGCGGTACTCCACCGGTCGATTCTTTCGGGGTAAGGACTCCACGATCAGCTCGTAGGACTCGTGCACCAGCTCCGTCACCAGGTCTTCGGTGATCTGTTCGGAACCAGCCAGTGAGATCCAGTGCTTCTTGTTCATGTGCCAGCCCGGCTCGATGCCCTCCACGGTCTGGCGCAGGGCCACGGAGTGTTCGGGGTCCACCTTGAGGTTCACCAGAGGTCTGCCGTACGGGGATGCCACGAGAATGAAGATCTTGCCGGCCACCCGGTACACGGTGGTCTCGTCCCCGAACGGGAAGTCCTTTTCGGCCGAGGGCAGCTCAGCTGCCACCGAAGCGGCGTAGTCCTGGATCTGTTCTCCGTCCATGGCAACCATTCTGCCCTCCGGGAACAGCTCGAGGGCTCTGTAGTGCGCGTCACCGCGGTTCAGTAGCGTGGTTGCATGACCACTTCCGTGTTTGATCTGCAAGCATTCGACCGCTCCGTGCGTCCCCAGGACGATTTGTTCCGATTCGTGAACGGGACCTGGCTGGCCAACGCCACCATCCCTGATGACAAGGCCACCACGGGCGCGTTCATCGAGCTGCGCGATCAGGCCGAGGAGGCCGTGCGGAACATCATCACGCAGGCCAAGCCGGACGCTG
>JAKDKI010000476.1 GCA_030453435.1 Kocuria sp. | reverse complement strand
ACGCCAGCGTGATGTTGGATGACACCACCCCGCTGGAGATCTTCGCCTACGTTCCCTTGTTCCCCATGGCGCTGTTGGGCGGTGTGATCTTCCAGCTGGTGGCCAAGAAGTTCGGGTTCGACCGCTACATCGACGCCCAGGTGATGCTCCGTATCCAGGGCCTCGCGCTGGACTTCCTGATCGTCTCCGCCATCGCGACGCTGTCCCTGCAAGCGGTGGGCGACAACCTGGCGGCCTTCGCAATCCTGGCGGTGGCCGGCATCGCGTTCAATGTGGGTATCTTCATGTGGTTGGCACCCCGCATCATCGGCCGTTACTGGTTCGAGCGCGGCATCGGTGACTTCGGTCAGTCCATGGGCGTGACCGCCACCGGCCTGATCCTCATGCGCGTGGTGGACCCGGAGGCCGAGACTCCGGCATTCGAGGCCTTCGGTTATAAGCAGCTGGTCTTCGAGCCATTCTTCGGCGGTGGTCTGGTCACCGCGCTGGCGGTGCCCATCATCTTCCTGACGGGCGTGTGGCCACTGTTCATCGTAATGCTCGCGGTGTTCATCATTGCCGTGCTCACGGGTCTGTTCTACTTCCGCCCCAGGGAGATGAAGGACCGCGAGGAACACACCCAGCAGATGGAGCAGCAGAAGCAAGCGGAAGCCTGATCGCTTCCACAGCCTGATGGCAGTCACCGGCGGCCCTGAACGCGATCGTGTTCAGGGCCGCCGCGTGCGTCTAGTCTGATCCCATGACCGCTCTCACGGAGATCAAGGGAACAGGCGCACCGCTGCACCGGGCGCTGGCTGAACAGGGTATTACCGAGATCGAGCAACTGGCCGGAGCCGACTTCCAGGAACTCCTCGCACTGCACGGCGTGGGGTTGAAGGGGCTGAACCGACTCAACGACGCCCTGGGTGAAAAGGGGCTGGAACCGATGAGCGGCGTCGTCGCCCCCAAGCCCACCAACCGAACCGTGAAAGCGGACGTGAAGACCAAGCCCACCGGGCAGTCTGCGGAGGAATGGATCGACTCCTTGCCCTGGCCGCGGCGCGTGGAACAGGGCAAGGAACTACTTGAGATCTTCAGAGAGGTCACCGGTGCCGAGCCCGTGATGTGGGGCGAGTCCATCGTGGGGTACGGCCACTACCATTACCGCTACGAAACTGGCCGCGAAGGCGATACCGCCCAGGTAGCGTTCTCGCCCCGCAAGGCCGCCATCTCGCTCTACGGACTGCAGAGCGGCGACGGCGCCGAGGAACTACTCGACCGCCTCGGACCGCACCGGCGCAGTGTGAGCTGCGTGTACGTCACCAAATTGGACCAGGTGGATCACGACGTGCTGCGCGAGTTGATCGCACGCGCATGGGTCTCGGACTCGGCCTGCTGAAAGTCGCGATTTTCACGGGCTCAGTGCAAGGGTAGGACGCGGAAAATCCCCAGCCGTTACGGAGGTTGGCCGCCTAAATTGTAGGCGTATCGATCACCGTGCACGCCCCCAGTCCTCGGCCGGATGGGCTGCACCTCACGTGCGGACGGCGGGTGAACCCATGAGCTTGAAACGAGTTACCACGGCAGTGGCGGCCTCGGGTCTGCTGATCGCTCTGACCGGCTGTTCTCCCAGCGCGGAGGAACCGTTCACGTTCGAGGCACCGAGCGAAATCCCCCAGGCGAACGGCGGCTCCGAAGCGCCGGTGGGCACGGGACGCACGGCCAGCACCGGAACCTGCCTGGACGTGGTCGAGGTCTACACCGGACTGGTGGTGCTTCCCATGACCACTGACCGTTCCACGGACGCCACCCCCGAGGCCGGTCAGGACCCTTCATCTATCACTGAGGCCACCGACTCCCTCGAATCACATCGCGACCGGTTGCCCGAGCCCGTGCTTCCTGCCTTCGACGACGCCGT
>JAKDKI010000121.1 GCA_030453435.1 Kocuria sp. | reverse complement strand
TGGCTGTGATCGCGGCCGTTGAACTCAACCGCGGTCATGTGCTCGGGCCAGGCGGAATCCAGAATGCTATGGCCCTTAGGAGTCTCCACTCGGAAGTTCATGATGGGCCGAGGAATCCCACACGCCAGCGCGAGCATACGCGTCAGCGTCTCCATCGCTGACCAGGTCGGGTACTGAATATCAGCCAGTGCTCGATGAACTTCTCGGACTGCTCGTGAGGCTGGCGGCAGTAACGCCAACGCCTCTCGGATGGATTCGACCGTGAACACCTCCGGGTCGGATGCTCCAACTCGCTTCAGTCGATCGCTGCAAAGCATCGCGTCAAGAGCGGCGGTGATCGACCATCGATCCATCATTGGCGCGGCAACTACCAACGCCTCAATGGGGTGAACAAGCACCGATTCCCACGGGCCCTGAAACGAATTCAGGCCATACGACTTGGTCAACTTCACGTCATCAAGGGAAGTACGCCTTCGATCACCGTCCCATGACAATTGATGGACGCGTTTCTGATGGTGTCGAAGTTCACCACCGCGCGGCGGCTCAGGATGAGCGAAAATTCGGTTGGCCCACTTGTAGTGGTCCCCATCGGGCAGATTCAACAATTTGAGCGCCGCTGTGCCGGTGATCCGGACGATGGAACTCGGGGTACCAAGTTGCCTCTGCAGCAGAACGGTCCGCTGTAGGTGACTTACCGGTGCGTCCGCTCGGAACCAATGGCCGTAGACGAGCTGATGCATCTCCGGATCTCGGTGCAACCGTTCTGTGCGGTTGGACCAGCGGGCTGTTTCCGCCACGAGTGGTCGAGGGCCGCGATACAGAGTGGTCGCATCAGGACGATATGTGGGAGTGGGTCCAGACATGACCAGAATCTACTGAGTGAGCCACTGTCATGGGCGTTATCCACAGAGTCCAACCGCCCAAGTGAACGCCTACGTATGAGGCCCTAGTGCCACTGACATTTGAGGAAGAGATACGCGCTAAAACCCCGGTTATTTCTACGAAACTCTTCCCTATATGTTCACGGCCGCCGAGATCATGCGAACCTCTGCCCGAAATGTCACCGGTGTCCCATTGCCCCCCCTCATCCTCATATGGACCCCGTCAATCCACCGGTCACTCGACTTCCCTTGAGGGATGATCACCACCCAATCAACGTAGGATGAACCGGTGACCGACCAGAGCCTTGACGGCCCCCTCCTGGGCCCCGCAGAAATTCGAGAGCTGGCCGAGCGAGCGGGCATTCGCCCCACCAAGACGCTCGGTCAGAACTTCGTGATCGATCCCAACACCATCAGGCGGATCGTGGCTACGGCGCACCTCACCTCGGACGAACATGTCCTGGAGGTGGGGCCCGGGTTGGGGTCGCTGACGCTGGGTCTGCTGGCGGCGTCGTCGGCAGTGACTGCGGTGGAGATCGACCCGCCGCTTGCCGCGCAGCTCCCGGAAACGGTGGAGCGGTTCTATCCCGAGGCCGCCTCTCGCCTCAACGTTGTGCTCGAGGACGCCGCGCGCGTCACCGACCTGCCGGGGGACACCCCGCCGACGGCGCTCGTGGCCAACCTGCCGTACAACGTGGCCGTGCCCGTGCTGCTGCACATCCTCGAGACGTTCCCCACCGTGCGCCATGGACTGGTCATGGTGCAGGACGAGGTCGCGGATCGCCTCGCGGCAGGACCGGGATCGCGGGTCTACGGGGTGCCGTCGGTCAAAGCGAACTGGTACGCGGAGGTCTCCAAGGCGGGGGTGATCGGCAAGAACGTGTTCTGGCCGGCGCCCAAGATCGCCTCGGGGCTGGTGCGGTTCGAACGCCGTGATCCGCCGGTTGATGAGTCATTGCGCAAAGAGGTCTTTGCGGTGATCGATGCGGCCTTTGCCCAGCGGCGTAAGACACTGCGAGCGGCGTTGAGCAGCTGGGCGGGCTCCGGCGCGAGGGCGGAACAGATCCTGCGCGCCGCCGGAATCGAACCGATCGAACGCGGAGAGAAGCTGGATGAGAAGGCCTTCGCCCGGATTGCGCAGGCCGCGGCAACGGTGCCGGCATCCGAAGCGCGGGCACAGCAACAGCCAGGCCAGCAGCAGAAATCAGCATCCTACGAAGCCCCGGCCGAGCCGACCACGGAGAATCAGGCATGAGCCCCGTCGGACTGAGGGCCTCGGCAACGGCCCCCGCGAAGACCAACCTGGCGCTGCACGTCGGCGATCCCACTCCGGACGGCTACCACCCGCTGGAAACCCTGTTCATTGCCGTGGACGTACGCGAAACTGTGACCGCAGGGATCAACACACACGTGGCCCGGCGGGGGAGTGGCGTTGCTGTCACGGTGTCTCCGGCTCCGGGTAGCGAGTACGCGGAGATGATCCAGTCCGGTGCAGCACGCTTGTCGGATATCCCCCTCGACGATTCGAACCTCGCGGTGCGCGCTGCGCTGGCGGTGTGTGCTGCCCACGGCGGCAATCCTGGCATTGAGCTGCGTATCGACAAGGCCGTGCCAGTGGCCGGTGGCATGGGTGGCGGGTCCGCGGATGCCGCGGCGGCCCTCGTTGCCGTGGACGCTCTGCTGGCCAAGCACCTCGATCAGCCGCGGCTCGGCAACCATCGGCTCATGAGCCTCGGTGCGGACCTCGGGGCCGATGTCCCCTTCATGAACCTTGGCGGCATGGCCGAAGGCCGGGGCAAGGGTGATGACCTCCGTGCCGTCGAATCGACGAACCAGCTGCATCTGGTCTTCGTGCCCCAGGATCAGGGGCTGTCCACCCCGGCGGTGTTCCGGGAATGGGACCGTGCGCGCAGGGGCACCCAGGTCCAAGTGGCCAGTGCCCAACCGAACCCCCTGAACCCAGCCCTCGTGCGCGCGGCGGCCGCCGGTGACGCTCCCGGAGTTGCCACCTGGGTCCGCAACGACCTCCAGTCGCCCGCCCTGGAGCTGCTGCCTGAATTGGCCACGCTGCTCAACCACGGCGTAGACCTGGGGGCGCTCGCAGGCTGGATCTCCGGGTCGGGCCCCACGGTGTGTTTCCTCGCGGAATCCGCTGACGCTGCGGAGGACCTGGTCAAAGGCCTGCGCCGCGAGCACCGACACGCCTTTTCGACCTCCGGGCCGGTGGAGGGTGCCCAACTGATCCCTGAGTGGGGCACAATCTAGACCAATGCGTCCGCGCACGCGGCCCCTGACGTGAGGAGACAGCATGCCCATCCGTCCCCACCAGGTTCAAGCCGTGCCCAAGCCACTCGTTGAGGGCCTGGAGAAACTTCGCCAAGACCTCGACATCCCCGAGGACTTTTCGCCCGAGGTTCACGACGCCGCTCGCCACGCCGCGAGCAATCCTCGCCTTCCCGAGCTGGATCGAACCGATCTCGAGTTCGTGACCGTCGACCCCGAGGGGTCTCGGGACCTGGACCAGGCGGTGTTCATCGAGGCTACAGAGACGGGTTTCACCGTTTGGTACGCCATCGCGGATGTCTCTGCATTCGTGAACCCAGGGGACGCCATTGATCTGGAAGCCCATGTCCGCGGGCAGACCTTGTACGGACCTCATCAGCGCACTCCTCTGCATCCGCCGGAGCTCTCGGAAGACGCAGCGAGTTTGCTCGAGAACGAGACGCGCCCCGCGGTGCTGTGGCAGCTCACGTTGGATGCCACGGGGCATCAGACAGCCCGCACTGTCCAACGGGCCTTGGTCCGCAGCCGCGCACAGCTCACTTATCGCGAGGTGCAGGAGGCCCTCGATCACGGCACCGCCTCCGAATCGCTCCAACTTCTCAAGACCGTGGGGCAACTCCGTGAGCAGATAGAGCGCGAGCGCGGCGGCGTGAGTCTGCAGATCCCAGAACAGGAGGTCGAAACCACCAACGGCGAGTGGCACATCGTGCATCGTTCCGCGCTGCCGGTCGAGGGGTGGAACGCTCAGATCTCGCTGCTCACCGGCATGGCCGCCGCGGAGATCATGCTCGAGGCCGGCGTTGGCTTGCTCCGCACCTTGCCACCCGCCGACGACGCCTCGTTGCGTAAGCTTCGCGAGACCGCCAAGGCGCTGCGCATCGAGTGGCCGCCTGAGATGGACTACCCCGAGTTCGTGCGCACCCTGGACCCGGAACGCCCCGACCACGCTGCCATGCTGTACTCGTGCACCCTGCTGTTCCGCGGGGCTGGGTATTTGGGCTTCACCGGTGAAACCCCGGAGAACGCCCAACACGCAGCCCTGGCCACGCACTACGCGCACGTGACGGCCCCGCTGCGGCGGCTCGTCGATCGCTATGCGAGTGAAGTATGCCTGGCAGTGAGCGCAGGAGAACTGGTTCCCGAATGGGTCACGGCTGCCTTGCCGCAGTTGCCCAAGCAGATGGAGGCGTCCAACCGGAAGGCGTCCGCCTACGAGCGGGGCATCGTGAATATGGTGGAGACGTTCATGCTGTCCCCGCACGTGGGGCAGGAGTTCACGGGAACCGTGGTCGAGGTCGACGAGACCGGCGAGAAGGGACGGTTCATCATCAGGAAACCCGCGGTCGAGGCCGGCATCAAAGGCGTCGATTTACCGTTCGGCCAGGAGATTCGTGTGCGACTTGTTGCGGCCGAGACGGGAAACAGTCAATCGCGATTCGAACTCCTCCAACCCAGCGAATTGGCACCGTCGTCCAGCACCGGTTCATCAGGCGCAGCTAGTCTCGGAAGTACATCCACAACCGAAAGGTAGGCGCGAATGTCCGTCGTCAAGATCAATGCCATCGAGGTCCCGGAAGGTGCCGGCCCCGAACTCGAGAAGCGCTTCGCTGCGCGCAAGCATTCCGTGGATTCCGAGCCGGGCTTCGAAGGCTTCCAGCTGCTGCGCCCGGTGGCGGGGGACAACCGCTACTTCGTGGTGACCACGTGGGCCACCGAGGAAGACTTCGCGGCGTGGCGCGACGGTAACGCTCGTCAGGCTCACGCCGGTCAGGATCGCAAGCCCGTTGCCACCGGAGCCAGTCTGCTCGAGTTCGAGGTCGTCGAGCTCTAACCAACTGACGATGGAACCACTGCCCGCTGGCCCTGTAGAGGGTCAGCGGGCGGTGTTGAACCGGCCGCGGTAGTAGCTGGGCGCCAGGCCGTAGCGCAGGGTGAACGACCGCCGCAGATTCTCGTCGCTGCCGAAGCCCGCGAGCCGCGCCGTCTCCGTGACGGTGTGCCCGGCGTCCAGCAGCGCTTTGGCCGAGTCCAGGCGCACGTGCTCTATGAATTTCGACGGCGTGAGGTTCAGTTCCGCTTTGAACAGCCTGGTCAGGTGGCGCTCGCTGACATTCACCAACGCGGCCAGCGATCCCACGGAGTGCTCGGCACCCGGGTCCGATGTCACGGCGTCGACGGCTTTCTTCAGGCCTGGCGTTGATGGGCTCGGCCAACGCAGGGCAGCCGAGAACTGGGATTGTCCACCCGCACGCTGCATGTAGACCACCAGGCCGCGAGACACGTTGCGCGCGAGTTCCTCGCCGTGATCAGCGTTGACCAGGGCCAGCGCCAGATCGATCCCGGAGGACACCCCTGCGCTCGTGAACACCGGACCGTCCTGGGTGTACAGGGCATCCGGGAGCACATTGATCTCCGGGTGCTCGCGAGCCAACCGATCGGTATGCAGCCAGTGGGTGGTCGCGCGCCGCTTGTTGAGCAGGCCCGCCTTGGCCAGCACGAACGCGCCCGTGCACACGCTCGCCACGCGATGGGAACGGTTGGCCAGTTCACGAGCCGTGGCGATCAACTCATCCGGTATCGGTTGATCCACCACGCATTCGCCGCCGGCCACAATCAGCGTGTCGATCGGACCGCTGTCCATCGCTGCCGACGCCGCCTCGGTGACCAGCGGCGTACCCACCGTGGTCAGCACGTTGCCGCCGCGCGGTGAAACGTAGCTCAGTGAGTACTGTGCGCCGTGCACATTCGCGTCCGCGAAGACCTCGGCGGGGCCGGTTACGTCCAGCATCTTGGCGCCGGGAAAAGCGAGGAAAACGACTCGGTGGTTGTGGGGCATGCACCCCAGTATGTCCGAATTTCAGGGATTGGTGGCTTCATGTCCATGGCTTCGTGGAGCAAAAGAAACCAGACTGATCAATGAACCTATCGAAAAGGAGCATCACCATGACTGACACCATTGCAGGCATTTCCGTTCCCGATACCAAGCTGACCCGTGAGGTCACCGAGTACATCCGTGACACCGAGAACGATCTGCTCTATCACCACTCCCGTCGCGTGTTTTTCTTCGGTGCGTTCCAGGGACAGGTGCGCAATCTGTCCGTGGATCACGAGCTGCTTTACGCGGGCGCCATGTTCCACGACATGGGTCTGACCGACGGTTACATGGACTCCAAGCTCCGCTTCGAGGTCGACGGCGCGAACGCTGTGAAGGAGTTCTTGCTGGATCACGGCACTTCCGCGCAGCGTGCCCATGACGCGTGGCTGGCCATTGCCCTGCACACCACCCCGGGCGTTCCCGAGTTCCTCTCTCCGGAGATCGCGCTGGTCAGCGCCGGAGTGGAAACCGATGTGCTCGGTATGCACTTGGATGACCTGTCCGACGAACAGCGCAACGCCGTGGTGGAAGCCCACCCCCGTCCGGACTTCAAGAACCGGATCCTCAATGCTTTCAATGACGGCAACGTGCACCGCCCGCACTCCACGTTCGGCAACATGAACGCGGATGTCCTGGAACATTTCAACCCGGACTTTAAGCGCGACAACTTCGTGGAGATCATCAAGAGCAACGACTGGAGCGAGTGATCTCTCGGGGCAGCGCCATTGCTGCGGCCTGATTGAGGCCGTCCACTTCATTGCGGAAGTGGACGGCCTCTTTCTCTCAAGGCCTCGCTACTTCAGCTGCTCCAGAGCCCCACGGATCCCCGCTACGTTCGCGGTCATGGAGTCCGCATCGAACGGCATGGTCAGGAACGTGCACTTGGCACCCAACGCGGACAGCTCGTTCAACTCATCGAAGCCCGTCTGAGACTGCGTCTCCACGTACTCACGTTCTTCGGCCACGTCCTGCGCATTGTCGAAGCGT
>JAKDKI010000120.1 GCA_030453435.1 Kocuria sp. | reverse complement strand
TTCTGGGCTGCCACCGGCGCCGCAGTGGTGGTGCACATTAAACCCCCTCTCCCCGTTTGCGGTTTGCCCCCTCGGCCGCGGCGCTCGCTGCGGCGTCGTCGCCGTTTAAAGCCGCGACCAAAAGTGGACTCGCCGCACGATGAACGGAAGGGGACACGTGACTCGCTGGTACGTTAACGAACTAATCGTTGCCCTTCCCTTTTCAAGGAAAGCCTTAGCTCCCCATGGACAACTTGCAAACAGTTTTGGATGCTATCCGCGATGTCATTTGGGGGCCGTGGCTCCTCTTGCCGCTTCTCATGGGAGTCGGCGTTTTCATGACCGTGCGTTTGCGCGGCATCCAGTTCCGCCTCTTCGGTAAGGCGATGAGCCTGGGATTCGGGCGTCGCTCCAAGCAGAACGGCGAAAAAGGCGAAATCTCATCGTTCGCGGCCATGTCCACCGCGTTGGCGGCGACCGTGGGCACGGGAAATATCGTGGGCGTGGCAGCTGCCATGTCCCTCGGCGGGCCGGGCGCCTTGTTCTGGATGTGGATCACCGCGTTGTTCGGTATGGCCTCCAAGTACGCCGAGTGCTTCTTGGGCGTCCGGTTCCGCACCCGGGACTCCTCAGGCCAGCTCACCGGTGGACCGCAGGTCTACCTGGTGCGCGGTATTCCCAATAAGTTCGGTCGTTTCCTGTCCATGATGTTCGCGGTGTGCTGCGTGGTGGCCACTTTCGGTATCGGCAACATGACCCAGGGCAACGCGATTGCCAGCAACCTGGAACACAGCTTCTCGGTTCCCCCCGTGCTCACCGCCGTGGTGCTGGCGATCGCCACGGGCCTCGCTTTGATCGGCGGCATTCGCTCGATCGCCAAGGTCACCACGTTCATGGTTCCCCTGATGATCGTCCTCTACATCGGTGCGGGCCTGTACATCATTGGCGTGAACTTCTCGGGCATCCCCGAAGCGTTCCGTCTGATCTTCACCGGCGCGTTCACCCCGATGGGTGCGGCGGGCGGTTTCGTGGGTTCCACGGTCATGATGGCGATTCAGATGGGCGCCGCCCGCTCGCTGTTCTCCAACGAGTCCGGCATGGGCACCGCCTCGATCGCCGCATCCGTGGCACAGACCAACCACCCGGTGCGTCAGGGCCTGGTCTCCATGACCCAGACCTTCGTGGACACCCTGGTAGTCATCTCCATCACCGGTTTCGTCATCCTGACCACCGGTGTGTGGAACCAAGCGGATACAGCCACCATGACCTCCATCGCCTTCTCCACCGGGTTGCCCGGCGAATGGGGTGGAATCGTGGTGACCATTTGCCTGGTGCTGCTGGGGTACTCCACCGTGCTGGGCTGGGCCTACTACGGCGAACGCAACATGGAACGGCTGGCCGGGTACAAGGGAGCAGCCATTTACCGCGTGCTCTTCTGCATTGCCGCTGGCCTGGGTGCGCTGGCTCCCCTGACCCTGGTGTGGTCCTTCTCGGACATCATGAACGGGCTCATGGCCATCCCCAACCTGATCGGGCTGGTGATCCTGTCCGGTCTGGTGGTGCGCGAAACCCGGCTCTACCTCAAGCACGACCCCCACTTCACCGCGACCACCGACGAGATCGACCGGTTCATGGGTGACCACCCGGGCGCATTGGACGCGCAGATCGATCACGACATCGACTTCGACTCGGAAAACCCCGCTTTGACCGAGACCGGCTCCATGCCCATCGTGCAGGCCGACGACGCCGCTGACGTGAGGAACCGACTGGACGCAGCCTCATCCACTAAGTAGCAGCTCCCGGAAACAGTCGGGCACGGATAAGAGCGGCGGGGGGGGGGGGGGGGGGCGCCCCCCCCCCCCCCCCCGGCCGCGGGGGGGAGAAGAGAACGGACACCCCCCCCCCCCCCCCCCCCCCGCCGCTCTTATCCGCGCGTCATCAGTTGCGCAGCCCTAGGCCCCGCGACCCACCGACAAGATCTGGGTCATGGTGTGGGACTCACCAGCGTCCAAACGGACCGCGTTGTCGAGCACGTTAGCGGTTTCCACACACACCATGGACTGCCATTCGTCGTCCGCAAAGTCGTCCATGGCCTTGGACTTCTCGGTCCACGGGTTCCACACCACGGTGTTGGCCGAGCCCTCCTTGGCCACGGTGATGGTGCGGGCCATGGCCGGGTCCTTCACCTGCACGGTGCCCTCGGAGTAGTAGACCCGGTCGGTCTCGTCCGAGATTGCCACGGCTCCGGACTGCTGCTCTTCCTGCTGGGCCACCTTGTCGAAGTACCGCGCGCCGTCAAGACCCTCGATGCTGATGCGCTGTGAATCACCCACGGACAAGTAGGTGTGCAGCGCTTCTTCAAACTCGAAGGCGGTGGAATCGGTATTCGTCACGGTTAAGGACATGGTCAGCTTGGCACCGAAATCCACGGTGTACACGGCCCGGAATTTATGGGGGAACGAACCACGCAGCTGACGGTCGATGTCCTCGTGGGTGAGGATGAAGCGCGCGGTGGCGGCAGCGGCGTCGTCGTAGTTGCGAATCCTGTCCGCAAGGTTCCAGTCGGTGATGCGCGCGAAGCCGTGGGCCGGCTTCAAGTCACCCGAACGGCCGGGGCCGAACCACGGGAAGCAAATGGGAACGCCCCCGCGGATAGCCTCCCCCGCACTGTCCTTGGCTTGGGATGAGACCCACAGCACCGGGTCGAAACCGGTGGGGGCCCAAGACATCACGTGTGCGCCGTAGGTACGGACTGTGCCGGAACCGGACGGGCAGAAAAGGGTCAGGGGCGCGGGAAGTCGAGTCATGACTCCAGCTTAGGCATTGGTCAGCCTCGTCGGGCTCAGTGGGCCCGCAAGATTACCGCTCCGACTCCACGTGATCGACCGGCTTCTCCATTTCGTCCTTGAAGAGCACCCACACAGAACGGCCCCGGACTCGATGTCCGGGGCCGTCCCATTACTCACGGAGCGCCTGTCATGAAGCGCTGCGCGTTGGCTTGATCAGCGGATTGTGTGCTCGTACGTGTCGATACCACCCTCGCGGTCCCTCATGAAGGTATCCACCTCGCTCTTGGTGGCCCGCAAGTTGGGGTCGTGGCGCAAGTAGTGCTTGGTCTCGCGGACGATCAGGCCGGACAGGATTATCAGGCCCAAGAGGTTGGGCAGTGCCATCAAGCCGTTCATGACATCCGCGAAGGTCCACACGAGTGCTAGTGGAACCGTGGCACCGATGAACACGATCACGGAGAAGAACACACGGTAGGGCATCACAGCGCGGCGACCGAAGAGTCGCTCCATGCACCGTTCGCCGTAGTACGCCCAGCCCAGGATGGTGGAGTAGGCGAAGAGCACCAGGCCCACCGTGACAATCAAGTGGCCCCACACGCCGGGCAAGCCGTGAGTGAAGGCCTCACCCGTCATGGTGGCGGCGCTGTCACTGCCTTGATCCCACACACCCGTGGTCACAATGACCAAGCCGGTGCAGGTCACCACGATGATCGTGTCGATGAAGGTCTGGGTCATGGAGACCAGGCCCTGGCGTACCGGGTGGGTGGTCTTGGCAGCCGCAGCCGCAATGGCCGCTGAGCCCATGCCCGACTCGTTCGAGAAGATGCCTCGGGCCACACCCATCTGGACCGCAAGAATGATGGCGGAACCGGCAAAGCCACCCACGGCGGACGTACCGCTGAAGGCATCACCGAAGATCATGCCGAAGGCTGCGGGGACGGCGTCCACGTTCGCGATCAGAATGTACAGGGCACCCAGCACGTAGAGGATGATCATGATGGGCACCAGGCCGGCGGTGACCTTACCAATGGACTTAATGCCGCCCACCAGGACCAACAGAGTCAGTGCAGCCAACACCAGGCCGGTGATCCACACGGGCACACCGAACGAGGACTCCACGTTGGCGGAAATCGAGTTCCCCTGGGTCATGTTGCCAATGCCGAAGGAAGCTAACACCGCCGCGATCGCGAAGAACAGGGATAGGAACGTACCGAAACCGTTGGGAATGCCGCGCTTCAAGTAGTACTGCGGGCCGCCCGAGATCTCACCGACCGAGTCACGCGTGCGGAATCGCACACCCAGGAACGCCTCGGAGTACTTTGAGGCCATGCCCACTACGCCGGTGACCCACATCCAGAACAGTGCACCCGGACCACCAATCGCGATGGCCGTGGCAACACCCACGATGTTGCCCGTACCCACGGTGGCCGCGAGCGCGGTGGTCAAGGCCTGGAACTGGGAGACGTCGCCGCCAGCGGCGTCCTTATCTTTGCGTTCGAACAACGCGAGACGGAGCGCAGGGATTAACTTGAGTAGCTGGATGCCACCGAGACGGACGGTTAAATAACCGCCGGTGAACAGCAGCAGGGGGATAAGGAACCACGGCCCCCAGATGAAGGCGCTGGCCGCATCCAGGGCATTAGTGAGTGAATCAATCATAGAGAGGCCTCTGATCGTGAGGTGGGATCTGTGATACGTCACCGAAATGTGAGCTGTATCTCGTTGGGTGGAATTGAACCACATTCAGGGCCAATCACCAGGTATCGGGTGTCACCCGGGTGGTTGTGTCGATTTCGTAGCTTGCTTAGCGTGCGCGCTTAATGGGCGACGACGACGCTCGCGCGAGCACCGTCGTCGCCCTCGGTGAGTCTGAAGCTCCGCTATCTACGTGCGGCGAGAACAGCGGCGAGTGCGACGAGTGCGCACGCGGCCATGGTGATCACCATGGGAACCGCGGAGTGGTCTCCGGCCAGCCCGGACAGGGGCGACACGATGCCACCCAGCACGAATTGGGACATACCCACCACCGCGGAGCCGGTGCCGGACAGCCCATGTGCGTGCGCGCGATCCTGAGCGAGGGCCACCGCGTTGCCGAAGATGAAGCCGATGCAGGACTGCATGAGGAACAGCAGGACGAGCGTGGGGATGCCCACCACGCCCAGCAGAACCAGGATCATGTTGAGGCACGCGGTCACGCTCATTCCGGTCACGCCCATGAGAAGGAGCGAGCGCGGCTCATGGTTTTTGACGAGTTTGGTGTTGAGCGTGGCCGTGATGATTGCGCCGGCCGCGTTGACCGCGAAAATCACCGAGTACGCGAGTGCGCTGTATCCCATGACGTTCTGGATCACGAATGAGGACGCCGAGACGTAGGCGAACAACGAGCCGAAACCGAAGGCGAACGCCATGGCATAGAACGTGAACCGGCGGTCCTTCACAACCGTGACGGCGTTGCGCACAATGCGACCCAGGCCGCCCTGCGAGCGCATGGCCTTGGGAAGCGTTTCGGGAATCACGAATACCGAGCACGCGAGCATCACCAGGCCGAAGCCCGTGAGGACCCAGAACACGACCTGCCATTGGGCGACCGTCGCGATGACACCACCCAGAAGTGGAGCGACCACGGGCGCCAGCGAGGTAATCAGCGCGAGGACGGAGTACAGCTGTGCCGCTGTGCGGCCGGTGGTCATGTCCGAAACCATGGCGCGCGCGATCACCACTCCAGCGGCGCCGGCGATGCCCTGGATTCCCCGCAGGACCAGGACCATCTCGATGGTCGTGGCGAAGGCAATACCCAAGGACGCCACCACGAATAATGCATTGCCGGCAACCATGAGTTTGTGCCGCCCGAGCACATCGGACAGCGGACCCAGCACGAACTGCCCCAGCGCAATACCGATCATGTAGGTGGTCAGGGTCAGCTGAACGAGCGACGCGGTCGATTCGAAGTATTGGCCTATGTCCGGCATCGACGCGAGGTACACGTCCGTGGCCATGGGGCTGACCGCGGAGAGGATGCCCAGCGCACCGATCAACACCACACGATCCAACCGCGGGCTCAGCGCCAAGCGGCTCCGGAACGGGTGGGACTCGGCGGAACTCTGACTCATGGGTGTCCTGCTCCTTTGGATGCTGTCCCGCTTTGCGTGGTGCCCAGCGTTGTTCCGGGCTGTCGAGGTTGCCGCGGGCCACTCAATGCTAGGGCCTCACCGATTGCTCGTGGGCCAACAAGTCACTCGGGGACTTAGGATGTTCAACGATGAACTCCAGCAATGATTCCTCCCAGACCCCTGATTCGCAGACCTCTTCTTCCGGCACCGACGACGCCGCTTCGGTTTCCGCCGACGTGGTTGCTGTCGAAGCCGGGGACCACGCTGGCACCGATGCGGCCGCCGGTAGCGACGCAGCGCCGTCGAAGACCGAGGGCGAGCGCCCTGTCTTTCATAAACAGCCGTACTCGTTCGTGCGCCGTGGGGATCGCCTCTCCCCCAAGCGCCAGAAGGCGTGGGACGAATACGCATCGCAGTGGGTCCTGGATATTCCTCGCGTCATGACGGACACCTCCGTGGATCCGTCCTTCCGACTGGACCACGAGGCGCTGTTCGGTCGCAAGGCCCCGATGGTGGTCGAGATCGGTTCGGGTCTCGGCGAGGCGATCGTGAACCATGCGCTGGCGCACCCCGAGCTGGACCACTTGGCGGTGGAGGTCTACAAGCCTGGTATCGCGGACCTGTTGATGAAAGCCTCGCAGGCGGGCGTGACCAACGTTCGGGTGGCTCAGGCCAACGCTCCCGAGGTGCTCGAGCACATGTTGGAACCCGGTTCCATTCACGAGCTGTGGGTGTTCTTCCCGGACCCCTGGCACAAGACGCGTCACCATAAGCGTCGCTTGGTGTCCCCGCGGTTCACCGGACTCGCCGCCCGCGTTCTGGAACAGGGTGGACTGTGGCGCTTGGCCACCGACTGGCAGGAGTACGCGGTGGTCATGCGCGAGGTACTCGACGGCGCTTCCGAGGATTTCGAGAATGTGAACCCCGGCCCCGCCGCAACCGACGAGAACCCCGACCAAGGCTGGGCTCCCCGCTGGGAGGGCCGTATCCTCACGAGCTTCGAACGCAAGGCCACCGAAGCCGGACGGATTCCGAGGGACCTGACGTACCGCCGTCGGTGACGGGGAGCCTACCGAGGCTCGTAAGAACCTCCTCCAACACCTCATGTGTCGTTGGAACCTTTTCGCGCGGGGCGGATTCAACGGGTCATTGCAACAGGTACTCTTCGAGGGTTTCGTATGGGG
>JAKDKI010000475.1 GCA_030453435.1 Kocuria sp. | reverse complement strand
GTCCGTTAGACTGGTCAACGGCCTGACTGCAGTCCGTGGCGGTCAGATCTCGGGTGATCCACCCGAAACCCGGGCGCAAACCCTGTGCACCGGGCGGTCACGGTACTAACTCAAGGAGTTACCTATGGCACTGGATGCCGCTATCAAGCAGGAAATCATCAAGGAGTACGCAACTCACGAGGGTGACACTGGTTCACCCGAGGTGCAGATTGCTGTGCTGTCCCGTCGTATTTCCGACTTGACCGAACACCTGAAGCAGCACAAGCACGACCACCACACCCGTCGCGGCCTCATGGCCCTGGTGGGTCGCCGTCGTCGCATGCTTGACTACCTGCGTCGCACTGAAATCGCCCGCTACCGTACGCTCATCGAGCGCCTCGGCCTGCGTAAGTGATTTAGGTTCTCGGTGTTCCCCGTGCTTTCACACGTGAAAGCGCGGGGAATCGCCGTAACCGGTGCTGTTCGTGACGAACACCGTCAGGTTCCACCAGGAACCACCGGCCTACCGGCCGAAACACCTAAAAGAAAAAGATAGTGGCGGATTCGCGCACCATATCGCGGTCCTCGACAGTGGCCTTCGCAATGCAGCACGCAGTGTGAGCGCCTCGATCGAAGACCGGTATGTCGCGCTTTTCGCAACAGAAGAAACGGAGGTGACCCTTGGAGGGTCCCGAAATTCAGAGTGCAGAAGCAATCATCGACAACGGTTCGTACGGCAAGCGCGTAGTGCGCTTCGAAACCGGCCGGTTGGCCAAGCAGGCCGCCGGTTCCGCCCTGGTCTCCATCGACGAGGAAACTTCGATGCTGTCGGCCACCGCCGTGGGCAAGAACCCGCGCGAAGGCTTTGACTTCTTCCCGCTCACCGTGGACGTTGAAGAGCGCATGTACGCCGCGGGCCGCATCCCGGGCTCGTTCTTCCGCCGCGAAGGCCGTCCGTCCACGGATGCGATCCTGACCTGCCGCCTGATCGACCGCCCGTTGCGCCCCGCCTTCGGCAAGGGGATCCGCAACGAGGTCCAGGTCGTCGTGACCGTGCTGTCCATTGCACCGGACGAGATCTACAACACCGTGGCCATCAACGCCGCGTCCATGTCCACCTCGCTCTCCGGCATGCCCTTCCAGGGCCCCGTGGGCGGCGTGCGCATGGCTCTCATGCCGGGGGAGAACGGCAACCACCAGTGGATCGCCTTCCCCAAGCACTCCCAGATCGAGAACGCCGTGTTCGACATGGCCGTGGCCGGCCGCGTGGTCACCACCGCTGACGGTTCCGAAGACGTCGCGATCATGATGGTCGAGGCCGAAGCCACCGACAACGCCTGGGAGCTCGTCAAGGGCCAGGGCGCTGTCGCCCCGACCGAGGAGCTCGTCTCCGAGGGCATCGAGGCGTCTAAGGCATACATCAAGGCGCTGTGCGACGCCCAGGCCGATCTGGTCGCTCGCGCCGGCAAGCCCGCCATGGAACTGCCCCGCTTCGGCGGTTACGGCGAGGACGCCACTCAGGCTGTCGAAGAATTCGTGGGCAACCGTCTGGCTGAGGTGTACTCCATTGCCGGCAAGCAGGAGCGCGAAGCAGCCACCGACGAGCTGCACCAGAGCGTTCTGGCGGAGCTCACCGGTGAGGGCAAGCCCTTCGCCGACCGCAAGGACGAGATCAACGGTGCCTACCAGGCACTGACCAAGCAGACCGTGCGCCAGCGCATCCTCAAGGATGAGGTCCGCATCGACGGCCGTGGTCTCACGGACATCCGTGAGCTGACCGCCGAGGTCGAGGTACTGCCCCGCGTGCACGGTTCGGCGATCTTCGAGCGTGGAGAGACCCAGATCATGGGTGTCACCACCTTGAACATGCTCAAGCTGGTGCAGCAGATCGATTCGCTGTCCCCGGTCAAGCACAAGCGCTACATCCACCACTACAACTTCCCGCCGT
>JAKDKI010000119.1 GCA_030453435.1 Kocuria sp. | reverse complement strand
TTGAGGGCCAGGAAATCGTCAAGGACCGCAGCGAGAACGGCACCTCGTTCCCCGCCTCCGATTCCCCGTCGCACGATGCGACCGAGGAGCAGGACGCTTCCGAGCGACCCCGTGACCACGAGGCAGAGGATGTCCAGGGTCGCGCGTCCAACCCGGTCAAGGTCAACATGGAGGACGGCCGCGAATTCGAGCTGGACCACGGTGCAGTTTCGATCGCCTCGATCACCTCGTGCACCAACACCTCGAACCCGTCGGTCATGATGGCTGCAGCCGTGCTGGCCCGCAACGCCGTGGCCAAGGGTCTCAAGGCCAAGCCGTGGGTCAAGACCTCTATTGCTCCCGGCTCCAAGGTCGTGACCGAATACTACGAGAAGTCCGGACTGGTCCCGGATCTGCAGGAGCTCGGCTTCTACATCGTGGGCTATGGCTGCACCACCTGCATCGGTAACTCGGGCCCGCTCGAGCCGGAAATCTCGCAGACCATCCAGGACAACGACCTCGCGGTCACCTCGGTGCTGTCGGGTAACCGTAACTTCGAGGGTCGTATCAACCCGGACGTCAAGATGAACTACCTGGCTTCTCCGCCACTGGTCATCGCGTACGCCCTGGCCGGCACCATGGACTTCGACTTCGAGAACGAAGCCCTGGGCCAGGACTCGGACGGCAACGAGATCTACCTCAAGGACATCTGGCCGAACCCGACCGAGGTCCAGGAGATCATCGACCGTTCCATCGAGACCGAGATGTTCACCAACGAATACGGCACCATCTTTGACGGTGACGAGCGCTGGCAGAACCTGGAGACTCCCACCGGTGACGTGTTCGAGTGGGATCCCAACTCCACTTACGTGCGCAAGCCACCGTACTTCGAGGGCATGACCATGGAGACTTCCCCGGTCGAGGACATCAAGGGCGCTCGCGTGCTCCTGAAGCTGGGCGATTCGGTCACCACCGACCACATCTCCCCGGCAGGATCCTTCAAGTCGGACACCCCGGCCGGTAAGTACCTGATCGAGAACGGTGTGGAGCGCAAGGACTTCAACTCCTACGGTTCCCGTCGTGGTAACCACGAGGTGATGATCCGCGGTACGTTCGCCAACATCCGCATCAAGAACCAGCTGCTGGACGGCGTGGAGGGTGGTTTCACCCGCGACTTCACCCAGCCCGACGGCCCGCAGTCCACGGTGTACGACGCCTCCGTGAATTACCAGGAAGCCGGCGTTCCGCTGGTGGTTCTGGGCGGTAAGGAATACGGCTCCGGCTCCTCACGTGACTGGGCCGCCAAGGGCACCTCGCTGTTGGGTGTGCGCGCGGTCATCACCGAGTCCTACGAGCGTATTCACCGCTCCAACCTGATCGGTATGGGTGTTCTGCCGTTGCAGTTCCCCCAGGGCGAGTCCGCTGATTCGCTGGGCCTTGACGGCACCGAGACTTTCGACATCGAGGGTGTGACCGCTCTGAACGAGGGCGAGACCCCCAAGACCCTGAAGGTCACCGCCACCAAGGAAGACGGCTCTACCGTGGAGTTCGACGCGGACCTGCGCATCGACACCCCGGGTGAAGCTGACTACTACCGCAACGGTGGCATCCTGCAGTACGTGCTGCGTCAGATCGCCAAGTAAGGTTCACGTAGCCTGACGACAAGGCCGGTGGTCCCCTCGGGGACCACCGGCCGAGTTGTTTAACCGGGTGCCTGTGCGGTGCTGTCGGTAATGGCGAGTAAGATCGAACGGTACCTCGGGGCAGACCGACAGTGTGCTGTTGACCGGCACTGCATTGACCGATCCCGAACTTTCAAAGGCACGGAGAGCACGCATGACGCTTCTGGAGACCATCAAGAGCCCGTCCGATCTGCGAGGACTGGACGCAGCGGCTCTCGAACAACTGGCTGCAGACATTCGCTCGTTCTTGATCACCCACGTCGCGGCCACGGGCGGCCACCTGGGACCCAATCTGGGCGTGGTTGAACTGACCCTTGCCGTGCACCGAGTGTTCGACTCACCGCGCGACTCCATCGTCTTCGACACGGGCCACCAGTCCTACGTGCACAAGCTCCTGACGGGTCGTCAGGACTTTTCCACGTTGCGCCAGCAGGGCGGCCTGGCCGGCTACCCGGATCGCAGCGAATCCGAACACGACATCGTGGAGTCCTCACACGCGTCGTCGTCCCTGTCCTGGGCGGACGGGATTTCGCGCGGCTACCAAATGACGGGCCAGGGGGACCGCCACACCGTGGCGGTGATCGGCGACGGCGCTCTGACCGGCGGCATGGCGTGGGAGGCCGTGAACAACATCGCCTCCGACAAGAACCGCAAGGTCGTCATCGTGGTCAACGACAACGGCCGTTCCTACGCGCCCACCGTGGGTGGCTTCGCCAATCGCTTGCAGGAACTGCAGGCCAGTGTGCAACAGGGCGTGGATGCCGTGCGCACCGATCGTCGCTACGAACAGACCATGGAGAAGGTCAAGGGCCTGCTCCAGGAATCCGGGCACTTGGGCGAGGCCGTCTATCGGGGCCTGCACGGGATGAAGCAGGGCATCAAGGACGTGGTGGTCCAGCAGGGTATTTTCGAAGACCTCGGCATGAAATACGTGGGTCCCATTGACGGCCACGACCTAGATGCCATGGAACAGGCCCTGAGTAATGCCAAGAACTTCGGCGGGCCGGTCATCGTGCACGCGATCACCGAGAAGGGCCACGGATACCTGCCTGCCCGGTTGGACGAGAACGACCAGTTCCATTCTGTGCCCGTGATCGACCCCTCCACCGGTAAACCGACCGCGACCTCCTCCTCTCGCACCTGGACCCACGTGTTCCGCGACGAGATTGCGGCGATTGCTGACGAGCGCGAGGACATCGTGGGCGTCACCGGCGCCATGTTGATTCCCATGGGCCTGCAAAAGATGCAGCTGGCACACCCCGACCGCGTGGTGGACGTGGGCATCGCCGAGCAGCATGCCCTGACCATGGCGGCGGGAATGGCCTTTGGCGGTCTGCACCCCGTGGTGGGTCTTTATGCGACGTTCCTGAACCGCGGTTTCGACCAGCTTCTGATGGACGTGGCCCTGCACAAGGCCGGTGTGACCGTGGTGCTGGATCGAGCCGGTGTCACCGGTCCTGACGGACCCAGTCACCACGGCATCTGGGACCTCGCGCTGTTGCAGATCATTCCCGGATTGCACTTGGCAGCGCCCCGCGACGCGGCGACCATGGTCGAAGAACTGCGTGAGGCCGTGGTCGTGGAGGACGCACCCACCGTGGTGCGCTACCCCAAGGGAACGGTGGGAGCGCCGTCGCCGGCGTTGGAGCGACTTTCCGACGGCGTGGACATCCTGGTCCGTAACGGCGACCCGACCGAACCGGGCACGGATCGCCGTGACGTGTTGATCGTGAGCGTGGGCGCGATGTGCGGCATCAGCCAGGACGTCTCCGAACGGCTGTCCGCGCACGGTGTGTCTTCCACCGTGATCGACCCGCGCTGGGTGCTCCCCGTGGCGAAGTCCGTGGTGGAACTGGCTGCCCTGCACCGGATCGTGGTGGTCATCGAGGACGGCGTGCGAGCCGGCGGCATTGGTTCACTGATCCGCCAGGAGATGCGCTCGGCCGGAGTGGACACCGCACTCAACGAAGTGGGGCTGCCCACCGAGTTCCTGGCCCACGCGACCCGCGAGCAGATCTTCGAACAGACCGGACTCACCGCGCAGCGGATCGCCCAGAACACGTTGTCTTCCGTACTCGGAACCAGGGTGCCCTATGCCCGGCCGGCGGACGAGGAAAAAGTACGCGCCACCCAGACCAGCCACATGCGGCGGGTGGATGGCGCGTAGCGGGCTCGTCCGAATCTCTCGGACCCCCCCGAATCACGTGTAGTTTCAGCCCACGATGATCCGGTCGCCCTGAACGGTCACGGGGTATTCGGTCAGTCCGCTGGTTGCGGGCCCACCCTGGACGTCACCGGTGGCCATGTCGAAGGTCGAACTGTGGCACGGGCACACGTAGGTCTTGTTGGCGGGATTCACCACGCATCCTTCGTGGGGGCACACGGGAGAGAAGGCCTTGAACGTACCTTCCGTCGGTTGGCCCACCACGGCCTGGAGACCGTCCTTCTCGACCTTCAGGCCCTGGCCCACGGGAACCTCCGAGGTGGCCGCTACGTCCACGGGAGAGGCGGGTGCCTGAGGGGTGCTCGAGTCGCTGGTTTCCTCGTCCGAACCACCGCACGCACTGAGTCCGACGGCGGCAACGGATGCCAGGCCCGCAGCACCCATCACACGGCGGCGCGTCGGGAAGACCGGGGCTTCGGACGTTTCGGACTGTTGATGTTGTTCCGTGCTCACTGGGATCCTCTCGCTGGTCTGAGTGTTCCCAGTTTAGGATTTCGACCCTGGCAATTTGGTGCGACTGGCCGGTAGTCAGTGCGTCAACTAGGGGAGCTCGGGTGAAGATCAGTAGGATGTGTACCAGTCAAGGGGTGCCATGATGGCTGCCTCGAAGGAATGAAAGGAATCAAGATGATCAAGCGTCTCGCTTTTGTCGCCGGTTTCGGTGTTGGTTTTGTCGTGGGTTCCGCTTCGGGCCGTAAGAGCTACGAGTCCCTGCGTGAGACCGCCATCAACACCTGGAACGACCCCAAGGTGCAGGACAAGGTTTCCGAGGGCACCGACTGGGTCAAGGCTGAGGTTCCCGTGGTGGGCGGCAAGCTTGCCGACACCGCACAGAAGGCTGCCGGCAACGTGTCCGCCAAGGCTCAGGACGGCGCGTCGGCCGTCAAGGACAAGGCTCAGGGCGGTGCCGCATCGGTCAAGGCCAAGGTCGGTTCCAACTCGGATTCTGATCTGCCCAAGCCCGCGACCACCGAGAAGGACGTGGACATGGACGCCGCCGAGCCGGCTCCCACCAAGGACGACATGAAGAAGTAATCTTCCCCCGTCACACACCGGGGGCCGCACATCGGGGTGTATGTGCGGCCACTGTCATGTTGTTGCGGGGAGCGGATCTCGCAGGGTCCGATGGGTGTGTTGTCGACCGGGTCTGTTCGCTATTCGTTCGTGGTCGAACCAGCCGCGGTTGCGGTGTCAGGGCCCGTAGCAGTTCCAGCGGCTGCGCCGTCGGCCTGCTTCTCTGCGCGGCGCTGAGCCCGCAGTTCACGCCATGTGCTTCCGATGACCGGGGCAACCTGCTCGACCTGCCACTGCCTGACACCCAATTCCGACAGTCGCTGGGCCACGGCCTCATCGGCCGTAGAGCGCGGCGGCTGCCAGCAGAAGCGGCGCAGTAATTCCGGTGTGACCAGATTCTCGGTGGGCATCCCCAGAGTTTCCGCGTGTTCGGCCACGGCAGGTTTGATGGCCTTGAGCCTGGCGGCCGCTTCCGGGCGCTTGCTGTCCCAGCCTTTGACCGGGGGCAACGCGTCCGAGGGAAAATTGTGGGGTACGGGATCTTCCGTGAGCCGTGCCTCCTGGACTGCTGTCAGCCAGCGCGGGGCTTCTCGGGATGCCGAGCGACCGTGGAAGCCAGGAGTCGCCAGCAACTGCGGCACCGTGCGGGGCATGGCGTTCGCGGCGGCAACGATGGCCGAATCGGGCAGGAGTCTGCTGGGGGAGAGGTCCTTGTGCTTGGCCAGGTTTTCGCGGGCTGTCCAAAGGTTACGGACGGCGGTGAGCTTGCGACGTCCGCGGACATTACCGATTCCGTGAGTGCGGCGCCACGGGTCCTTACGGGGCGGTGGTGGGGGTGCCGTGCGCACCGCTTCGAATTCCTGCCGGGCCCACTCAAGTTTCCCGGCTTCGACCAAGCGCTCTTCCGTGGCCCAGCGCAGCTGGACCAGCACCTCCACGTCGAGGGCGGCGTAGTTGAGCCAGTCCTGGGGCAGCGGACGTTTGGACCAGTCCACAGCGGAGTGTTCTTTGGACAGCGTGAACCCCAGTAGCTCTTCGGTCATGGAGGCCAAGCCCACTTTGCGCAGTCCGAGCAGCCGACCACCCAGTTCCGTGTCGAACAAAACGTCGGGGGTCATGTCCAGGTCCCGCAGGCAGGGCATGTCCTGGGTGGCAGCGTGCAGCACCCATTCGACGCCACTCAGGGCCTCGTTGACGCTGGCCAAGGACCCTACGGCCTCCGGGTCGATCAGAATGGTCCCGGCGCCTTCGCGGCGGATCTGGACCAGGAACGCGCGTTGGCCGAAACGGAACCCGGATGCGCGTTCGGTGTCGATGGCCACGGGGCCGGTGGCCTCCGCGAGTTGCTCCGCGGCCCGTGCCAAACCGCGTGCGGTGTCCACTACGCGGGGAATGCCGTCCGCAGGGCCGTGCAGGTGAACCGTAGCCGGGACATGAAAGTCCTCGAACCCGTCAACCACCACTTCGGTGGACGAGGGCTTCCGCGTAGGCCTGGAAGATTGATCACTCACGGTGTTAATGAGAATTCCTGACGAATGGATCGACAACTGTTTTCGTCTACCGTACTGCCACTGAACCCGTCAGTAGGTGTGACCCACTACAAATACGTCACGCCTTCGCTGTACGGGGGGAGTCCCGTGGCCGTGCACAGTAGTTCTGACCAGGCTTCCACGTGCGCGGCCGCCCAGTTCCCGGGATCGTCCCCGGTCAAGGGCGTCCAGGAGGCGCGTACCTCGATCTCCACGCTGTCCGTGTTCTCCCGCAGGGAACCGAAGCCTTTTTCCATGGTGCGTGAGGCGGTGCCGCCCTCGGCCGTGTACTGAGCGCCGCTGCCGTCCAGTGCATCAGTCAGCCATGACCAGCTGACGTCGGTGAGCAGCTCGTCGCGGCCGATCTCCAGATCCATGTGGGCCCGGAACCAGCTGACAATCCGAAAGGGGCCGCCCCACGGTTCGGGCCGGGACGGGTCGTACAGCAAGACGAACCGGCCCGTGGTGGGTGCCTGCGTCTGTTCATGGCTACGCATGGCACGGAGCGTGCGGCGTTGAATGCGGCCCACCTCCGCCGCAAGGGATACGGCGTGGGGTGCCAGGCTGCTGGGCGGCGCGATCCGGGCCAATGAGACTTCCGGGCGAGTTCGTGCACGACCGAGAGATCGCACTGCCGTGCGAAATTCCTCCGGGGTGCTGTTCA
>JAKDKI010000118.1 GCA_030453435.1 Kocuria sp. | reverse complement strand
TCGCGTTCTCGTGCCACGTGCTCAACACCAAGGGCGAGGTCCTGGTGACCCGCCGTGCGCTGAGCAAGAAGACCTGGCCGGGCGTGTGGACCAATAGTTTCTGCGGTCACCCGGGCCCGGACGAGCCTTTCGAGGAGGCCATCGCCCGGCGGGCTCAGCAGGAGCTCGGTCTGGAGATCCGCAACATCGCCCCCGTGATTCCGGAGTTCAGCTACCGCGCCACGGACGCGTCCGGGATTGTGGAGAACGAGTTCTGCCCGGTGTTCGTGGCGATCACCGATTTCGAACCCGAGCCTGTGGAGTCCGAGGTCGCCGAATACGCGTGGGCCTCACCCCAGGACCTGGCCGGCGCCGTGCAGCGCGCCCCGTTCGCGTTCAGCCCGTGGCTCGTCTCGCAGATCGCCGAACCGGAGTTGCAAGCGCAGCTCGGCTAGGCCGATAGGCTCGGACCGTCCCGTTTTCCGGCCCAGGAGCACTGCCATGTCCGAATCCCCGGCGTACCGCGCCGCCAAAGCCGCGCACTCCGTGGATCACCTGTTCGGCTCCCGCGCACTGCGCATGCCGGGCACCTACTTGGGCGCCGTGGCCTTCCCGCACCCGCGCATGGGCCCGTGGCACTACTGGTGGCAGGCCCACCTACTCGACGCGTTGGTCGACGCCGCCGCCCGCGAGCGCCGAGCCGGCAGTGATGACGACGCCGCCCGCCTCCGTTCCCGCGCCCACCGACTGCTGCGCGGCATGGCCATCCGAAGCGGTGGCAGGGTCACCAACAACCTGTTCTTCGACGACATGGCCTGGCTCGCCCTCGCCCTGGGGCGTTTGCGCGAAGAGGACCTCCAAGCCACTGGGGCGTGCAGCAAAGATGTACTCAGCGCGGGCAGTTCGCTCATGACCCGCCTCCAATCGGGTTGCGACGACAACCTGGGCGGCGGTACGTGGTGGAACACCACCCGCGACTACAAGAACACCGCCGCCACGGCTCCTACCGCACTCGCGCTGCTGCGCACCCACCACGTGGCGGAAGCCCGCGACCAACTGACCTGGTTGTTCGACACCCTGTGGGATGACGGCCGCGGGGCTTTCCTGGACGGCATCCGCTTGGTCGCCGCCGGTTCCGGCACGGAAACCACTTCCGTGGATCGCGCGCTGTACAGCTACAACTCCGGACCGGTGCTCGGCGCCGTGCTGGAACTGGCAGAGATCACCGAGGACACAGCTGAACGTCAGTCGTGGCTGGACCGCGCCGCCGCCATCGTCCACGGTGCGGCGCAGCAGTTCACCGAAGAAGGCCCACATGACAAGCCCGTCCTGCGCGCTCACGGCGGCGGGGATGGCGGCCTGTTCATGGGGATCCTGGCGCGCTATCTGGGCGAAGCGGCGTCGTCGCCCCTGCTGGCCCCGGATGCACGGGACCTGGCTCGTGAACTGGTTGAAGAGACTGCCGGGGCGCTGTGGGAGGGTCGGCGTGAATTCGACCCCGACGAGGATTTCTCCAAGCCCGGCTCCCGGCGGGAGGAGGGGGAGACCGTGGCCGTCTTCTCTCCCGTTCCGGCGCGCCACGCCAACGAGGCCCAGCGCGTGGGTGCCCCCGTGGAACTCGGCACGCAAGTACAGGCATGGACCGTTCTGGAAGCCGCCGCCCTGCTCGCGTGAGGTTCGGCTGTGCGCTGAACCACCCCGTGAATCCGACTCGCGGCATAGCCCAAAAGGGTGTGCTGCGGTAGAAACACTGTATGAGTTCTGTACGTACTCCGGACCCCAATCCAGGCTGGCTCAGCGAAGAGGATCTCGATCACGCCCGATCGCTGCTGCCCATCGTGTACATCCAGGCCATTCCCGTGCGCTTGGACCCTCTCGGCTGCATTTCCGAGATCGGCCTGCTCCTGCAGGGGACCTCGGAGGGCCACATGGTGCGCACGTTCGTCTCCGGACGCGTGATGTACCGCGAGACGGTACGCGCCGCACTGCTACGGCACCTCGAGAAGGATCTCGGTTCGCTCGCGTTCCCGCAGATGCCATCCTCCACGGTCCCGTTCGCGGTGTCCGAGTTCTTCCCGTCCCCGTCCGAGACCGGCCTAACCGATGACCGTCAGCACGCGGTGGCATTGAGCTACATCATTCCCGTGCGCGGCGAATGCGAGCCTCGCCAGGACGCACTGCAGTTGTCGTGGATGACCCCTGAGGAAGCGCTGTCCGAGGAGGTCCAGGGTGAGTTCGAGGGCGGCCGCGGGGATCTGATCCGCCAGGCCATCGCGCACGCAGGTTGGGGTCGCTGAGCCTCACCGACGACGCCGCTCGGTTGCGTTTCGCGCGCTTTCTCGTCCGAAAGCACTCGCCCTCGGACATCTGAGGTCGAGGATCGCAGCTGAACATTTAGGACAGAGGAACGCGCCTGAAACCCGGCGTTTTCTGCGAACTTGTGCCAGAAATGTCACCGGGGAGCACCGCGCTGCCTATGCGCTGCGCGCCGCCTGGGCAGCGGCGGTGAACCAAATGATCCCGAAGACCAACAGCGTGCCCGCGGAGTAGAACCAGTACTGCGGCACCAGGTAGAAGAAGGCCACGGACTGAGCCAGGAGAGACAACGGGGCGATCCGCCCGGTCTGCGACAGCGCCTGGCGCTCCATCGCACGCTCCCGCTCGTCCGCGGGCTCGAAGGTCTGCACGCGCTCTCGATCCGATGAATCACGCCAGCGGGCCATCCGAGAGGTCAGCCACCAAGCTGCTGCCACGAGCAGCGTGATGAGCGCATTCAGCCAGTTCCCCTGCACCGCAGGGATCATCGCGGCAAGCACCAGAATTGCGATGATCGCCCGGTTCGTCCCGGACACCGACCATCTGCCGCGGTCGGCCGTGAGGCTGTCGCTGTTGTTCAGTTCAGTTCAGTGTTCAGGGTGTGCCGGGTCATTAAAGGAGCTTTCCATTCGAATGTTTTGGAACGAGCGGCTAGTCCCTCGGTTCCTCACCATTGGTGGCCTGGCGAATCAGGGGGACCGCTCGGGTATCTGCTTCGCGCTCCGAACGGGACCGGAAGAAGTACACGACCGCCAAACCGCATACCGCACCGATCACGGTTTCCACCGCGCGTGCCTGCAGCAGAGACACCGTTTCCACCGGGTGCACCAACTGCGTCATGAGCAGAGCCAGCGGGGTGATGAACGACAGCGCAATCGAATAATTACGCCCCACAAACAGCTCCGCCAGGAACTGCAGGATGATCACGAACGCCACGATGTGCCAGGTTTCCAACTGCATCGACAGCAGGAACGCGGTGACACCCACACCACCCAGCGTGCCGACCATGCGGTGCACCCCGCGCTGCAGCCGTGCACTCAGATCCGGGGCGGCAATCGGGGCCGCGGCGGCAACCATGGCCCAGTAGCTGTGGGACATCCCGCTCATCACGCCCAAGGCACCGGCAACGGAAGTGGCCAGGAAAAACCGACCGGCGTGGGACCACAGCTGAGTGGTGGTCAGTCCGTGGTGAGCGGGAACCGGGGCGATGGGCCCCTGAATTCCTTCCCCCACCCACTTGGCGCCCAACCCGAGCACCAGGGAGAGCCCCGCGGACAACGCAGCAATCAGCGCAGCGAGCCACACTGGCGCGGCATTCGGAAGGGAGCCCACGGCACCCACGGCAAAGATGAAGAACAATGATCCGGCCGGTTTGAGATTCAAGCACGCCGCTAACAGGGCGCCCAGACCGGCAACCACGGCGGTGATCCCCAGCGTCACAACCTGTGCGACACCCAGGTTGGACAGCAACGCCCCCAACAGCACGCACACCACCAGGATGAGACCGGCCTGCGACTGGTGCTTGAAGCGATCCCTGATTGGTTCGTTGCGCGCATAAATGGAGGTGAACGCGCCGAACGCCGCGTAGACCGCCAGGTCCGTCCGGTCCAAGGCCAACAAAACCAACAAGGGTATGGCCACGGACAGCGCGATGCGCGCCGCCGGGATGTGATCCCTCTGGGATGGCGGAAGGGCGAAAAACTGGGCAACCGTGCTCACCCGGGTGCGGCCTACCTTTCTGTCTGGAACGTTGAACCGGGCCCATTCTCTCGCAGCTCGCCGGAACCGGCACAATGGTGTGGTGCCTACGCCCAGTACCGAAACATCCAGCGCTCCATTCAGCTTCGAGATCGAGACCCGCCTGCGGGACAGCTCATCCCCCTCGCCAGAACAAATCGAAGGTAACGGGGGCCAGTTCCAGGGCCGCACCGGCACGATCCACACTCCGCACGGCGACATCCAGACACCGGCGTTCATCCCCGTGGCCACCCAAGCCGCGGTCAAGGCCGTGCTGCCGGAATCCATGGCGGATGAGGGCGCTCAGGCCATGCTCGCGAATGCCTATCACTTGTTCTTGCAGCCCGGCGACGACATTCTCGATGCCGCCGGCGGGCTCGGTAAGTTCATGAACTGGCCCGGCCCCACCTTCACCGATTCGGGCGGCTTCCAGGTCATGTCCCAAGGCTCAGGCTTGGGCAAGGTCATCGACATGTCCACGGTCAAAGAACCGCTCGGTGACGACGACGTCGCCAAGGGCCAGGAACGCATGGCCAATGTTGATGACGACGGCGTGTGGTTCCGTTCTTACATCAACGGCGACCTTCACCGCTTCACGCCGGAAATTTCCATGCAGATCCAGCACAATCTGGGCGCGGACATCATGTTCGCCTTTGACGAGCTCACCACGCTTCATAATTCCCGGGGCTACCAGGAGGAAGCCTTGGAACGGACGCGGCTGTGGGCCCTACGCTGCATCGCCGAGCATGAGCGCCTGACGGAAGAACGCTCTCACAAGCCGTACCAGGCGCTGTTCGGAGTGATCCAGGGCGCTCAGTACGAGGATCTGCGCCGCAAGGCATGCCGGGATCTTGCGACCATGGGATTCGATGGCTTCGGAGTTGGGGGTGCATTGGAAAAACAGCAGTTAGGCACAATTGTTCGCTGGTGCACGGAAGAGTTGCCGGAAAATACTCCGAAACATCTTTTGGGAATTTCCGAACCCGATGATATTTTCACCGCCATTGACAACGGCGTGGACACATTCGACTGTGTTTCACCTACTCGCGTGGCCCGCTCCTCGGCCGTTTACTCACCCACCGGACGATTTAACCTGACCAACGCCCGTTTCGCCCGGGACTTCACACCCATCTCCGAAACCTGCCCGTGCTACACGTGCGCCCACTACACTCGGGCATACCTGCGCCATTTGTTCAAGGCCAAGGAACGCAACGCCGCGACCCTGGCTTCCATCCACAACGAGCGGTTCATCCTGGACGTGGTGTCCGGAGCGCGGGACGCCATCAATCACGGGAATTATTTCGAATACCGAGATGAAACTCTCAGAAATTACTATCAATTGCAATGATCACCTTACTGCTCATCACGCTCAGGCGGTCCCGAATTGTGAAATCTTCCTTCGCAATTCACGGGACACGCCTCCGTGTGTTGTGCGCCACAATCACGGACCTGTATAAACGGGAAATACAACGATCCAAAGGGGTGGTCAGAATGACCGAGAACAAGGACCAAGACGGCGGGGGCTCGGCTTCCACGCCCTCACCAGCGCAGGACGCGGCTGAATCGGGTGTAGGGGAAACGCTCGCTGGCACTCCTGCCAATGAGCCTGTGGACGGCGCATTCAAAGCACCACCCACCGGTGGACTCTCTCTGGTGGATCACCGCGAGGGCGAGCAGGCCGAACAGCCGGCCAAGGGTGTAGTACCCGGCCGGCCTGCATCCGTGGACGAATCCCACGAGGTCACGGCCGGAGGCTACGGCGTGGGCGTTGATGCCAAGTACGTCCCGGCCAGCATGGCCGGACCCACACGTCGAGTGCTGCGCAACATCTCTGAGGTGCGCCACTTCTTCCGCGTCAACGACACACCCGTGTTCTTCGTGGGAGCCACCCCGTTCAACCTTCTGGGACTGGATCGTTGGGTGCGCAACCTCTCCTACATCTCCTTTTACGACGGCTGGGACGGCGCGCACCCGCGCATCTTCACCCCCAAGAACAAGCCCGCGCGTGAATTCGAATCCGGCGAAGACATCAACAACTGGCTTCTGCGCCATCATGAGGTGCGAGCCCTCATCGATTCCCGCACGCCGCGCGGCACCCGCCCCAAGATCGCCTTGGTGTTCTTCAACGAAGAAACCGAGGAAATCTGCGAGGAGCTCGGCTACGACTTGATCCTGCCCAAGGCAGAATTGCGCGAAATGCTGGACTCCAAGTTGATCACCACGCGCCTCGGCAATGAGGTGGGTGTGCCTTCGGTTCCGAATATCCTCACCACGGTGGACTCGTGGGAAGAGCTCAAGAAAGAAACCACCGAGAACAAGCTCGGCACGGATCTGGTCGTGCAGACCGCCTACGGCGATTCCGGCAAGACCACGTTCTTCATCGATTCCGAAGAAGACTGGGACCAGCACAAGGACGAGATCGTTGGCCAAGAGGTCAAGGTCATGAAGCGCATCAACAACTTCCCCGTTGCGGTGGAAGCGGTTCGCACCGATGCCGGGACCATTGTGGGCCCGTTTATGACGGAGCTGACCGGGTACCCCGAGCTGACCCCCTACCGCGGTGGTTGGTGCGGCAACGAGACGTTCCCGGACGTGCTCGACGACGAGACTCGAGCCATTGCCTCGGACATGGTCCGCCGGTTGGGCGACCGCCTGGGCGAGGAAGGCTACATGGGCTTCTTCGAGGTGGACGTGCTCATCGATCTGGACACCAAGGACGTGTACCTGGGCGAGCTGAATCCACGGATTTCCGGGGCCACCTCCATCACCCAGGTCACCGCCGGCGCCTACGCTGACGTTCCGCTGTTCCTGTTCCACCTGCTGCAGTACATGGACGTAGAACTGCAGCTTGACGTGGACGAGATCAACGAACGCTGGGCTGAACTGGCCGCCGTTGATGTGTGGAGCCAGGCCGTGGTCAAGGAAATCTCTCCGGGTGTGGCACGCATCGACAAGGCACCCCGCACGGGCCAGTACTTCGTGGATGCTGACGGGGGCCTCGTTTACCGCCGCCCGGCGCTAGACTGGCACCAGCTTCAGAACTCGTCGGAAGTCTTTTTCATGC
>JAKDKI010000474.1 GCA_030453435.1 Kocuria sp. | reverse complement strand
CAGTGTCTCACGATCCGGGGCGGTCACCACTGTCGTGTACGTCATCAACCTGTGCAGTGACATCGCGGCGGCGCTTGAGGGAAATCCTGTCGATGATCAACGACACCACCGAGCCGAGCCCTGCGCCTACGATCAGTCCGATGACCAGGAAGAATCCCACGATGGAGCCGCGCGTGTAATACAGGGAGGACGGGCCCAGAAGACCGAACAGGAAGCCGGCCACGGCACCCAGAATCGCGCCGGTGATGAGGAACGCGAGCAGGTTGGGCGCTCGCCGGATGGTCATGTTCTCCTGGCGCGAGGAGTCGTGTGATGCGGATTCGGGGGTGTGGTTGGGCACGGAACTCATGAGTTCCAGGCTATCGCGGGAGCGCCGAGTGCGCGCACGCTCTCCCCGACAATGGACCGAAGGTTTGCTGGCAACCTGCTCAGGTGAACAGCGGCAGCCACTCGGAGAGGTCGGTCCTGGTTCCCGACGCCGCCACATCCCCGTTCGCCACGGTGCTCGCCCATTCGAGTTGCCCGGTCGCAAGACGGAGCCAGGTGGCTGCATCTGTCTCCACCACATTCGGGGGAGTGCCGCGTGTGTGACGAGGTCCGGCCACGCACTGGGTCACGCCGAACGGAGGCACTCGTACTTCCACGGAATTGCCCTCGGCGCGGGTGGCCAGTTCTTCCAAGCAGTAGCGCACTGCCAAGGCTGTGGTTTTGCGCGGTGTCGACTCGGGGTCTTCGCGCCACTGGGCCAGTGCCAGGGTGCCGTCCGCGGGATTGATTTTGCGACGCACGCTCACGGTGCGGTTCCTCCAGAATTTGTTGCGACTCGGTCCGTGTGGTTCCGAGGGCGAGAATCGCTCAGTCGAGCAGATCCAGAACGGGACGCGCGAGCTTGATGGCGCCCACGGGTTTGCCGGCCCCGGTAATGGGGCGCAGAACCTTGTCCAGGACGCGAGCGGCGTCGTCGGAAGAAATGGCACCCACCTGGTCCAAGAGCGTGAGGCCCACCAGCGCGTTGGCGCGGGAGGAACCGTCGAGCATCTTGATGGCCACGGACCAACCGCCGCGCGTGCCCAGACCGAGCACGCCTTCCGCGCCGAGCTTGGTGATCACGTCCAATTCCTCCATGATCACGGTATTGGACCGACGGGGGCCCTGGACGTACTCGGGATAGTCGAGCATGGACGTGGCGACCGTGGCGGCACGAGCGTCCGCCTGGATGTTGCGTGCGGCGCGACCCAGTGTGGAATACATGCGGGCCAACCCGGTCAAGGTGAGCGCGGTCAGCGGTGCACCACACCCGTCGATGCCCACGTGCTTGACCTGTTCACCGGAGAAGTCCTCGATGGTCTCCACCACGAGCTTCTGCAGCGGGTGCTGCGGATCCAGGTAGCTGTCCAGCGGCCATTCGTTGACCACGCACGCATACAGGAAAGCTGCGTGCTTACCCGAGCAGTTCATGCACATGCGGTTCTTGCCGCGCTCGGTGCGGATGAGCCACGCACGGGTGTCCTCGTCCTGCGGCCAGTCCTGCGGGCACTGCAACGCATCGGGCCCCAGCCCGGCCGCCTTGAGGATGGAGCTCACGGCGTCCAAGTGATCGAAGGTGCCGGTGTGAGATGCGGCCGCAATGGCCACTTGGTCTCCGCGCAACGGAGCGCCGGCCTTCATGGACGCAATGGCCTGGAAGGGCTTGAGCGTGGAACGAGGAAAGATCAGTTCGTCCGGGGCGCCCAAAGACAGAGCTACGGAACCGTCCGGAGCCAACACCACGGCGGAGCCGCGATGCCGGGATTCCACGAAGCCGCTGCGCTCCACCTCAGCGAGATCGACGGCCTGTTCAGAACTGAATGTGTGCATACAGCCCAGTATGTCAGCGCGATCATGCGAAACGTTGGAGTAGGTGGACCCGGTGCCGATACGCTGAGCACGTGAAGGTTTTGGT
>JAKDKI010000117.1 GCA_030453435.1 Kocuria sp. | reverse complement strand
AGCCAGATCATGACACCACCGATGGTTCCGAGGAGAGCGGCGAGCTGGAACAAACGCGGTTTGCCGATCCTTCGAGCAAGGGTTGGGATGGCCCAGCCGAAGACCAGGATCATACCGAAGAGCAGGGGGCCGAAAATGGCCAAATATCGGGCGTCACCCAGGACGTCGCGAGCGTAGTAGGCCATCATTCCCGACAAGCTGAAGACGCCCGCGAGATAGATGACGGAGATAATGGCTAGTGCTTGCAAGGCCCGATTTGCCGCCAGTGTGCGGAGGCTGTCTTTCAAACCAACGCGCGGGATCTTGCGTTCAACGTTTTCCCTAGCGGTGACGAACAAGAAGAGATAAAGCAGGATCGCAACGATTCCCAGTATGACCAAAGTGGTCGTCAGCGAGGACTGCAGAGCCTCGGGATCTCCGCGGTTGGCCTGCAAGGCTGGGCTGATAGCCAAAGCCGTAGTGATTTGCATGAGCGCAGAACCCACGGTGCGGAACACGGCCAGCTTGGAGCGTTCCTCGCTGTTGTCGGTCATAGCGGCCGCCAACGAGCCGTAGGGGATGTTCACGGCGGTGTACGCGATGGAGCCCATGAGGAAGTATGTGACGCAAGCCCAAATGATTGCACCAGTGGTGCCGTGCAGTGATCCAGGGATTGAGAAGGCCAGAATCACACTGAGTACCAGGGGAACGCTGCCGAACAAGATATAGGGACGGAATTTGCCCCACCTTGTATTCGTCCGATCGACGAACGACCCGACAAGGACATCCGTAAAGGCATCGATGAATCGCATCACCAGGAATATCGTGGCGACGGTTCCTGGGCTGATGAGGGCAACATCAGTGTAATAAAGCGGTAAAAATGTAATGGCCAAGGAGAAGGCCATGTTGTTGGCCATGTCTCCGGATCCATAACCGAAATATTGCTTGAGCGACAAGCGCTTAGCTCCACGAACGGCAGTCGCGTTCGTGAGAGTATCTGACGAGCTCATGGGGTAATCCTCCGACGGGTCATGCCACAGCCAACGATTTTCAAAGACTGTGACTGGCGTCATTGCCAAGTGCTCATGAGTTTCCTTGGATCCCCCCTGACATTCGCCTCGTTGCCATGTATTGCCAACGGGGCCACCGGACTCGGCTTGTTATCCCAATGACTAGGGCGAAAAGGACACAAAACACCCCGTGCCGCGGGATTCCCAACGGGGTCCCACTCCACGGGGTGGTCGCTAAGTCAGCGCCCGAGCTTATCCGCCCAACGCTGCCTGAGGGCCCTGGCGCCAGCCTTGGGGCGACGATCACGAGTGAAAGCGCCCTTTTTGTTGCCGTCCACACGGGCGTAGCCGTACTTCGTCTGGAAGTCCGCGAAATTCCACACGTGCTCACCGATCATGCATTCCACTCGGTCGAAAACACGGTGGTACATATCCAGGAATGCAACCTGGTAGTCCTCGGTGAAGGGCTGGCTATAAATCGAGTGCATGCCTGCGACAGTATCGGCACCATATTCGGTCATGATGGTCGGCTTGCCGAATTTTTCGTCCCAAAGTCGCAGCTCTTGCTCCAATGACTTTTCGGCACTTTGTAGGTCGCCTGTCTGGAAGTACCACCCGTAATAGCGGTTGAGCATCAGCACGTCGAAGAGATCGGAGATCGTGCACTGATCGGCGGGTGCCATCATCACGTTCACGAACCCCACAGGGCGTGACGGGTCCAAGGCGCGGGTCAGCTCTACCAGCGGCTCGAAGTAGGGTCGAGCGCCATCGACAGCCGTGTCGGGCTCGTTAGCAATGGACCACAGCACGACAGAAGGCCGGTTCTTGTCCCGGTCGACAAGTTCCCGGATTGCCTCCTTGTGAGTGGCTTGGGTGGAATCATCGATGTGGCCCTTTTCGTAGGTGCCACCCGCTGTTCCGCCCATGATGCCTCCGGCGATGGCCCAGTTCAGGCCCACAGCGGCAGTCTCATCAATCACTACTACGCCGTGTCGGTCGCAGTAATCCATGATGTCTTCACTGTAGGGATAGTGGGAGGTGCGCAACGAGTTGGCATTGATCCATTCGAGCAGCTGAAAGTCCTGAATCATGTGGGCATCGGAATGGCCCTTACCAAGAGTCTCGTGGTCCTCGTGCATACCGAAACCGGTGAAATAGAACGGTTCACCGTTGATGAGAAATTGCTTTCCCTCCACAGCAATCGTTCGCACGCCGAATCTTTGGGTGAACGAGTCTTTGAGCTCACCGTTCTGTGAAACCTCGACGACCAGCTCGTACAAGTAGCCCGCGCCCGGCCGCCACAGAGTCACGTCAGGAATGTCCACAGAGCCGGAATCCCCGGTGGCTTCGGCAACCTGGGTACCTGCTTCGTCCACGATCTTGACCCGCACATCGGCATCTGAAGTGCCCGCGACCACGACAGAGTAATCCACGTGCCCGGTGTTGCCTTGGTAATCCGTGGTGACCGTGACATCGTCAACCCGAACCCCGGGGACCGAGTACAACCACACGGAGCGATGAAGTCCTGCGTAGTTGTAGAAATCGTGCTTGTACTCCTGCTGACGTCGGCCATCGTCCAACTCAATAATTTCTCCCGGGGGGATGGACGAATTGGTCAATTCATTGTTCACCGCCACAGTTAGACGGAAGGTCTCGCCCGCGGTCACATAATCCGTAATGTCAGCTTCGAACGGCATGTAACCGCCCGAGTGCTCTGCCACCTTGGTGCCGTTCACGAAAACCAAGCCCTCGTGGGTAGCTGATTCCAAACGAATGAAAATTCGCTCTCCGTCCCAGCCCCGAGGCACCCGCACTTCACGTTGGTACCAGTAGAAGCCCACGTGATCACGGATTCGCTCGTCATGGAATAAATCATTGATGGACCCGGGTACCGGGGCCTCCAGCCGGCCACTGAGGGGGCGGTTCTGCCAGTTGTCGGTCAAGCCCGTGCGGTCCCAATCCACGGCAAGGCGCCAGGTCCCGTCCAAATTGACCATTTCTCGAGTGGGGGAATTCTGCGGTCGCAACATAGTGTCGTCCTTTCTCTTGCCTGGTCCAGGCGAGGAATTGCTTACTTCAGTGAGTCGACGAGTTCGTTGATCTGATCCACCACGTCCTCCTGCTGCGCGAGTTCCGCATCCAGTACGGCGATGAGCGCGCGAACTCGCTCATCCACGGGCTTCGGGTTCGCCTCCAACACGAGTTCGGAACGCGCGTCGGACACCTCCGTGCGGCCATCGAGGTAGGCGATCCATGCCGCTATGGCCCGGGCCGCGGCGGTTCCGGCGCGACCGGCCTGTCGTTCAGCCTTGAGCACCGGCACGGCGCGCATCTGCAGCTTGGTGGAGCCGTCCATCGCGATCTGCGCCAGGTTGTGCGCGATCCGCGGATTGGAGAACCGGTCCAGCAATGCGTCGCGGTAGTCGGGGACGTCGAGTCCCGGCGTAGTGAGGTGCTGGGCTACTTCGTCCCAGAATTCCTCCACCCACATCCGGCACACGGGGTCGCCGATGGCCTCGGCCACGGTGGCGTGCCCGCGCAGCTGCCCGGCGTAGGCCATGAGCGAGTGCGAGCCGTTGAGCAGCCACAGTTTGCGTCGCTCGAAGGGTTCGATGTCCGCCACGAACTCCGCCCCGGCCTTCTCCCAGTCCGGGCGGCCCGCGGGGAACTCGCCCTGCAGCACCCAGCTGCGGAACGGTTCCGTCACCACGGGCACCTGGTCCGTGTAGCCGGTTTCCCGAGCCACGTCCGCCAGCACCGAATCCTCGGTACGCGGGGTGATGCGGTCGATCGAGGTGGCCACGAAGGACACGTTCTCCTCGACCCACGCACCTAACTCCGGGTCAACGGCGGCGGCCAGTCCCTGGATCGCGTTGTGCGCGGCCAAGTCGTTGGCGGACAAGTTGTCGCACGAGACCACGGCCAGGCCACCGGCGTCCTGACGACGTCGCTCGGCCAGTCCTACGACCACCTTGCCGGCCATCGTGGCCGGGACGCCCGCCTCGGAGAGGCCGAACGCGCCGTCGATGGCAGCCTTGAGCGTCTCCAGGTCGGCGGCCACAGCGGACTGCTCGGGGTCGAAGGCGAGGCCTTCGCCCAGGTTGTAGGCGGCTTCGGTCACGGTAATGGTCAGCACTGCGGTGCTCGGCGCGGCCAGCAGTTCCCACAGCCGGGACACGTTCTCGGCGGGGTGGGCCTCGACGATGCCGTTGATCACCTCGTACTCGTCACTGTCGGGGCCGCGTTCCACCAGCGTGTAGAGCCCGTCCTGGGATTGCAGGGCATTAGCGAGATCTGCCGAGCGCCCCGAGAAGGAGGCGTAGCCCCATTGGGGGTGAGCGGCGTCGTCCTCGGAATGCTGGGTGTACCAGAGCTGGTGCGCGCGGTGGAAGGCGCCCAGGCCAATGTGGACCAGGCGCGGCTGCGGGGCCGGGGGCACGTCCACCGTGCTGCGGTTGAAGGGGCGCGGTTCGGTGGTGTTTGAGGTGGTCACAGCTTGAAAACCCTTATGGGAGCGGCGTCGACGAGATCCACGATGATTTCGGCGGCGCGATCCTCACTGATGCGGTGTTCGGCCACGTACTTGGCCAGGAAGGAGGCCTCGGTGCGGCGAGAAGCGTCGTGCCGGGCCGGGATGGAGCAGAACGCGCGGGTGTCATCGATGAACCCAGACGAGCGCGAGAACCCTGCGGTGCCGGTGATGGCGGAACGCCAGCGGAACATGGCGTCCGGTTCGTCGATGAACCACCACGGCGCGCCCACGTACACGGACGGGTAGAAGCCGGCCAGCGGCGCGATCTCGCGGGAGTAGACGGTCTCGTCGATCGTGAACAGGACGAAGTGGAAGTCCTCGCGATTGCCGAAATCCCCGAGCAGCGGTTGCAGACCACGGGTGTACTCCATGGCGAAGGGGATGTCGTGGCCGGTGTCCGCACCGAACTTGTCGAACGTTTCGGGGGAGTGGTTACGGTAAACACCCGGGTGAATGGTCATGACCAGGCCGTCCTCCACGGACATCCGCGCGAACTGGTAGGTCATGTGGGCCTCGAACGCGTTGGCCTCTTCGACAGTGGCTTCGCCGCGCAGGCCCTTCTCGAACAAGCGGGCGGCTTCCGCCGGATCCAGCTTGAGGGTGTTGGCATTGAGCGTGCCGTGGTCGGCAGAGACGGCGCCGCGGTCGATGAAGTACGTGCGGCGGTTCTCCATGGCGCGGATGTAGCCCTCGTAGCCGGTGAGACCGTCGCCGGCGGTGTCGATGAGCTTTTGCGCCTTGTCCTCGAAGCCGGCGCCGTGGAACTTCACATAG
This sequence comes from Kocuria sp., assembly GCA_030453435.1. Lineage (GTDB taxonomy): Bacteria > Actinomycetota > Actinomycetes > Actinomycetales > Micrococcaceae > Kocuria > Kocuria atrinae. The sequence continues at coordinate 1,833 of JAKDKI010000117.1, read as the reverse complement.
GCGTCCGGGCGAAAGGTGGGCAGCACGCGACCCGAGAAGGAACTGTCCGCCGCGATCTGCTCGTGGGCGGAGAGATCGTCCAGGGGGTCGTCCGTGGTGGCCATGACCTCGAGCTTGAATTTCTCGAACAGTTCGCGCGGGCGGAAATCGGGCTGCTCCACGATCTTCTGGAGTCGGTCGTAGATCTCGTCAGCGTTGGCCTCGTTGATCTTGGAGTCATCGATGCCGAACACGTTGACGAACTCGGACCGCAGCCAGTAGCCGGAAGCCGTGCCGTCGTAGAGGTGCCAGTTGCGGCAGAAGATCCGCCAGGCCTCACGCGGGTCGGCGCCGTTGCTCTTGCCCACGTTGAGGTCGGAGAGGTTCACGCCGTTGGCGTGCAGCAACCGGGTCACGTAGTGGTCCGGGCTGATGAGCAGTTCCGTGGGATCCGGGAACGGGGTGTTGTTCGCGATGATCCGGGCATCCACGTGCCCGTGCGGAGAGACGATCGGCAGGTCCTCGACCTGCTTCAGAAGGTTGCGGGCGATGCTCCGGGTGCCCGGGTCAGCCGGCAACAATCGGTCAGGGTGGGCTGCTATCGACGTTGACATACCCCCATCCCAGCCGCGAAAACCGGCTCGGGCAATGGGTTGCCGTGAGTTGCTGAGTTTTTCAGCCGCCCAGCAGGGGCAGTGCGCTGGATTCGCGGACGACCAGTCGGGACGGTACCACTACGGGTTTCGACGCCGTGTGCGTGGCTCCTCGAACCATGGCCAGGAGATTCTGCACGGCCGTGGCACCGATCGCGTGCATGGGTGCGGCAACGGAACTGAGTGACGGGCTGATCAGGTCCAATTCCTGAACGTTGTCGAAACCCACCACGGCCACGTCCTGCGGGATCCGCACGTTGTGTTGGCGCAGCTCGCGCAGGAACCCCATGGCCATGAGGTCGTTGTAGAGGACGACCGCGGGTGCGCGGTGGTCGAGCCAATGCTGAGCCGCCCTGCGACCACCCGCCGAGGTGGGTTCGAACGGTCCCATGCGGTGGACTTTCAGCTCAAGTTCCAGGGCGGATTCCCGCAGCGCCCGCCACCGCATACCGTCCGACCAGGAGGCTTCCGGGCCAGCGGCGTAGAGAATATTCCGCCTCCCGCATGAAGCAAGATGTTCGGCGGCTCGGCGCATCCCCCGGGCATTGTCCGGCACCACGGACGCCACTCCGTTCACCGCCCGGTTGGCCACCACCGTGGGCTTCTGCTTGGCCATCATGCGGATCGCGGAATCGGACATGCGAGAACTCGTCAGCAGTACACCGTCCACCATGGGAAGAGTGCGCTCGATGATGTTTCGCTCCACGCGGTCGTCCTCGTGCGTGTTGTTCAGCAGCACGAGATACCCGGCCTCCGACGCCGCTTCCTCCGCGCCGCGAATCAGCTCGAAGAACACGGGGTTGGAGATGTCCGCGAGCATTAACGAAATCATCTTGGTGCGGCGCTCGTCGTCCAGTCCCGCACGGTTGGCGGACTTGACGCGGTAACCCAGTTCCTCGGCGGCCGCGCGAACTTTCTGAGCGGTATCGAACGAAACCCGGCTGGGGCGTGCAAAGGTGCGCGAAACGGTGGAGGGTGCGACGCCCGCGTGCCGAGCGACGTCGTAAATAGTGGGCGCGATGATCGGAGATGCCTGTGGGTCCCGATGATCTGCGCTCATACTCTCGATTGTCATGAGTCGCCGCGGGGGTGTCAAAGGCCGGACAACTCCATTTAATTGGTGATCCAACCCATCCACGCTTAGCATGCATCTTGTATCTAAGCGCCGATGACCGGGGAGAACTGTGCCAACCAACGCAGC
>JAKDKI010000473.1 GCA_030453435.1 Kocuria sp. | reverse complement strand
GGAGGATGATCCGTTCACGTGCAACTCCGTGCTGATGGGGAAGGCGGTGTTGCGGTCGGCTCAATCAGATGATTCTGGGAACCTCTCTGAGACAAGTCACGACGCACAGCGGTCATTGTGCCGGTCCTGGCTGAATCCCGGCCGAAAATTGACCGGTCGCGGTACTGCTACTCCTGGGTGCTGGCACCTCGCAGCACGGTGTCGCGTAGTGCCTGGCCCTTGCGGTGAGCTGTCTCCGACAGTTCCCGCGCAAAGCTCTGAAGATTATCTCGCAGGTGTGCTGCGGAAGTGTCCGTTGCAGAGGCCAGCACACGGGCGGCCAACAGACCGGCGTTGCGTGCGCCGCCGATCGACACCGTGGCAACGGGGACACCCGCGGGCATCTGCACGATCGACAGCAGTGAGTCCAAGCCGTCCAGGGTCTTGAGCTGGACCGGCACACCGATCACCGGCAGGGGCGTGACCGAGGCCAGCATGCCCGGTAGGTGTGCCGCGCCGCCGGCTCCTGCAATGATCACGCGCAGTCCGCGTTCGTGGGCGGTCTGACCGTATTCGAGCATCTCGTGCGGCATGCGGTGGGCAGAGACCACGTCTGCTTCGTACGGAATCCCCAGTTCTTCCAGGGCTTCCGCGGCCAGGTGCATGGTCGACCAGTCCGAGTCCGACCCCATGACCAAACCCACCACCGGGGCCTGGGCCTGGGACATGGGAGTGGCTCCCCACGTGGGGAGGGCCTTGCCCTCGGAACGAATGTGGGTGGGCTCCTCCGAGCGGTCCTCGCCGTCGCGAATGATCCCCGCGGCACGTGTGGCGATACGGCGCAGTTCTGCCGTCTCATCCGCGGAGCCGACCACGTTCACGTGGCCGATTTTGCGTCCCGGACGCACCGACTTGCCGTAGTTATGGATCTTGGCGCGTGGTTCGGCTGCCATGGCGGCGGGGTAGGCGGCGAAGAGGTCCTGGTTGTCGCCGCCCAGGAAGTTCTTCATCACGGCCACGTCCGCATTGAGCTCCGTAGCGCCCAGCGGCCAGTCCAAGACCGCGCGCAGGTGTTGTTCGAATTGGCTGGTGACAGAGCCGTCCATGGTCCAGTGCCCGGAGTTGTGCGGGCGCATGGCCAGCTCGTTCACGGCAAATCCGGCACCGTGGCCGGGGATCTCGAACAGTTCAGCGGCCATGACACCGGTGACACCCAGTTCCTGAGCCAGCATGATAGCCGCTGCCGACGCCGCCGCGGCCACGTCCGGGTCCAATCCGGGTGCCGGAGCAATCACTTCATCGCACACACCGTTGACCTGTACGGACTCCACCACGGGCCACGCCTTGGTCTCACCGGACGGCGTGCGCGCCACCAGAGCGGAGAGCTCTCGTGTGAACGGGACGGCCTCCTCGGCCAACAGTCCGTCCTCGGAAGCTTGGGCAAACCACGCCGGAACGGGGTCCTCGTGAACGGCCTGGGCGTCGTCGAGCTTCAACACGCCCTTGCCGTCGTAGCCGCCGCGCGGCGTCTTGAGAATCAGGGGCCAGCCCGCGGTCTCACCGAAAGCCAGCAATTCATCGACGGAGCGCACCTGGGCCCACTGCGGGTTGGGCAGTCCGAGCCTTTCCACGGCCTGACGCATGACCAGCTTGTCCTGCGCGTTCACCAGCGCATCCGGGCCCGGTTGCACCGAGACCCCGGCTTCTTGGAGGGCCCGCAGGTGCTCAGTGGGCACGTGCTCGTGGTCGAAGGTGACCACATCCACCTCGGCTGCGAACTGTCGCAGGGCATCTAAATCGTTGTAGTCCCCAACCGGGGCGGTACGGACGGCGGCAACGGCCGAAACATCCGGGCCTTCGGCCAGGACGCGCAACGCCACGCCCAGCTCGGTAGCGGCGGGTGCCATCATGCGGGCCAGCTGGCCGCCTCCGACAACACCAATGACAGGACCTGTAATGGGGAAACTCACG
>JAKDKI010000472.1 GCA_030453435.1 Kocuria sp. | reverse complement strand
GTGGGCACGTGCCTGGACAGCTTCCACATCCTCTCCCGCGGGGACACCGTGGACGGGGTGGAGTCGCTGGATCCGGAGAAGCTGTTCTTCGTCCAGCTCGCGGATGCGCCGCTGCTCAAGCAGGACATCCTCTCGTGGTCGCGGCACCACCGCGTGTTCCCGGGTGAGGGGGACTTCGATCTGGTGGACGTGCTCACCCGCCTGCATGAATGCGGCTATGCGGGTCCGGTCTCGCTCGAGATCTTCAACGATGCTTTCCGCCAGGCCGATGTTCACCGCACCGCGGTGGACGGACTGCGCTCACTGCGCTGGCTTGAGGATCAGACGGCAGATGCCGTACGTGCGGCAGGCGAGGACCCCGCACGCGAGCCGCTCGTGCTGGTGGACCTGCCCGATCCACAGCCCCCGCGAGCCTGGGACTTCGTGGAACTGCGTACTTCCAAGCTCGGCCAGACCACGCGACTGCTGCACCAATTGGGCTTCGAACTGGCGGGTCATCACCGCAGCAAAGACACTGTTCAGGCGTGGACACAGGGTCCGGTGCGCATGGTCATCGCGGAGGATCTCGAGGCCTCGCCCGCGCAACCCACCCGCCTGGCCGCTCTCGGATTCCAGGTCGACAGCCCCGACGACGCCGCACACCGCGCCTCCCGCTTGCTCGCCCCGGTGGTCTCACGCACCCAGCAGCCGGACGAAACCGTGCTGCACGGTGTGGTTGCTCCAGATGCGACCGAGATCTTCTTCGGTCCTCACGGGGATCGAGGTGTGCCCCTGTGGCTGGAGGAATTCGGCGCGGACCCGGCCGAGGCAGCGTCGGAATCCCTGATCACTGGCGTGGACCACGTGAACTTGGCGCAGCCGTGGCAGCACTACGACGAGGCCGTCCTGTTCCTCACCTCCCTGCTCGACCTGCGCGCTCAGCCCGCGCAGGAAGTGGCGGGCCCGTCCGGACTGGTGCGCTCGCAGGTCATGCGGTCCGCGGATGAAACCGTGCGGATCCCGCTCAACGTGGCACCCACTGCAGCGGAACAGGGTGCGTACACGGGCGCGGCCTACCCGGAGCACGTGGCGCTGGCCTGCTCGGACATCGTGGCCGTGGCCAAGCGCGCACGACGCCGCGGCCTCACGTTCCTGCCGGTTCCCGAGAACTACTACGAGGACCTCGTGGCCCGCTTCGACCTGGCTTCGGACGTGGTCGCCGAGCTGAGGGAGCACGGTCTGCTCTACGACCGCGACGAGCACGGCGAGTTCCTGCACTTCTACACGGCGACCCTCGGCGAGGTGTTCGTGGAGGTTGTGGAACGCCGCGGCGGCTACCGCGGATTCGGTGCCCCCAACGCTCCCGTGCGGTTGGCTGCGCAGTACCGGACGTGGGAGGAAGCGAGCGGCACCATTTGATCACGACTTACTGCACGGTAGGCCGTTGCACTCTGCAGGAATCCGTCACGACATGGCCCTGGGGCCGATCCGGCGCACCTGACACACTGGAGCCAGCCAGTCTTCGTGCGTAGAGAGCGGGATGTTCATGAGCGATCAGCGGTCCGGAGAGACCAACCCCGGTGACGGCCAGCCCATGGTGTTCGAGCACAGCACTGCCGCCCAGCGGGTGTTGTTCGGCTCCGACAAGGCCGGTGAATTCCTGGCCACGGAGCTCGATCGGTTGGGCAGCACGCGTCCCATGATCTTCACGGGCGGTTCCGCGGAACAGGGTGCCAGGGACATCACTGCGCGGCTCGAGCCGGGCCTGTGGTGGAACCAGGTGGTCCAACACGTCCCGGTGGAGCTCGCGGAAAAGGCGCGTGCGGCGGCGTCGGAAGCGAAAGTGGACGCGCTCGTGACCGTCGGTGGCGGCTCGACCATCGGCCTGGGCAAAGCGATCGCCTTGACCTCGGGGCTTCCGCTGATCGCCGTGCCCACGACCTACGCCGGCTCCGAGGCCACCGACATGTGGG
>JAKDKI010000010.1 GCA_030453435.1 Kocuria sp. | reverse complement strand
TGGGCGTGGACGGATCCGCGTCCAATGACGGGTCCAACATGATCGAGGAAGTCCGCGCTGCCCTGAACATTCAACGGTTGTCCGCCGGCCCTTCCCGCGTGCCTGTTTCGCGAGCACTGAACTGGGCCACCCGCGGGTCCGCTGGGGCTTTGGGCTGGGACACCATCGGCGTCCTGGAGCCGGGAGCAAGGGCGGATCTCGCCATGTTCACGCGCGATGAGCTGCGCTTCGCTGGGTCTCACGATCCCGTCGCATCCCTGGTGCTCTGCGGGGCTCACCGCGCGGATCGGGTCATGGTGGACGGCCGTTGGGTCGTGGCGGACGGCGCCCTACCCGGCCTGGATCTCGAGCGCGTCATCGCACGGCAGGGCGAACAGGCTCGACTTCTGATGGGGGACTAATCCGGCGCCCCGGTTCTAGGATGAACCCATGCCTAAGACTCCCGCGGAAAAGCTGCTGATCAAGCCCGGTTCGTCGGTCTTCCTGGCCGGGGACACCCCGGAAACCCGTGAGCTCCTGGATCCTTTGCCGGAGAATGCCGTGGTCGTTGAGCACGCCGACAATGCCGATGCCGCGGTGCTGTTCGCCATGAGTCGGGCCAACTTGGACGACCTCCTGGAAGCTAACCTCGAAAACCTCGGCGGTACTCGTGCGGCATGGATCGGTTACCTCAAAGGCGGCCGTTCCGATATCAATCGGGACACCATCTGGGCCCGCGTGAACGAGCTGAACTGGACGCTCAACGCCAACGTGGCTATATCCGAGGAATGGTCCGCCGTGCGGCTCAAGCCCCTGGACTGAATGTCCAGCGCCCACCGCCCAGCGCCCTGGGTCGTGCGGCGGATCAGGGGGCGGCCGGTGGCGCCTCACGCGAGTGCTGAGCGGGCGCGTCAGGGCATCGGCCCGGCGCTTCACGCGCGAGCTTCGCGGTCCAGCAGGCTCTGCTTGATGTCGAGTCCCCACGCGAAGCCGCCCAGTGAACCGTCCGTGCGCAGCACGCGGTGGCATGGAACGAACAGGGCTACGGGATTGCGGGCACAGATCGACGCCGCCGCACGCACGGCAGACGGGCTCCCCAGAGCACGGGCGAACTGCGAGTAGTTCAGGGGCTGTCCGGGCTCGATCTCGCGTAACGTTTTCCACCCGGCGAGCTGTCCATCCGTGCCGTGCAGCTCGACCTCCACAGTCTCGATGGCGTGAACATCCCCCGAGTAGTAGGACTCCACAGCCGATGCCGCCTCCACGGGCCCTTCCTTAAAGTCAGCCGGGCGATGGGCGGCGCGAACTCGTGAAATGGCGTCCTCCACGGACGAGGTCCACCCGGAGGCGATCACCTTTCCTGAACCGTTGGTGACGACCGTGAACGGTCCGTCCGGGGTGACGATGGTCTGGAATGTGGCGGTCATGAGGGGTCTCCTTGCTGCGACTGCGCGGGCACGGTGGGCGCCCTCCACAGGTGCGTGGTCAAGTAACTGCGCCACGGTGAGGCTTGGGCAGCCCCGGCGAGTAGTTCGGCCTTGTCCGCGGGCAAACCGGCCCGGCGGGCTCCGGCGCGCAGAGCGCCGTCGCCAATCAGGAACACGTCCGGATCGCCGGTGACGCGCATGCGGACGTAGTCGGCGGTCCAGGGGCCCACCCCCTTCAGCGCCAGAAGTGACGCGCGCTGCTCATCGGGGTCATCTCCGAAACCCAAGCTCAGCTCGCCCTTCGCAATGGTCTCGGCCGCATTGAGCACGGCATTCTGGCGGGCTTTGGGGCCGCGCAAGACTGAGCTGCCTCGTTCCGCAAGGGCGCCCATGGTGGGGAACATGCGGGTCAGTCCGGGCGCGAAGTCGGGGGCGGGATCGCCCAATCCAGTGGTGATCCGAGTGAGGATCGTGCGCGCTGCGGCCACCGATATTTGCTGGCCGATCATGGTGCGGATCAAGAGCTCGTGGGGATCCATGCAACCGGCCACACGCACACCGGGCAGTGCGGCGATCAGGGGACGGGCGGCCGGCAGGGAAGTGAGGGTCGTGTCCACGGCGACCGGATCGGCGTCGAGGTTGAACAGCTGACGGACGCGAGACATGAGGACGGGGAGGTCCTGCATCTCGGTGACTCGAGCTTGCAAGCGGAGGTGACCGGCTGAGTCCGGGGAGGTGTACATCCTGAACCACGCGGGTCCGCCCGGCAGCCTGATGGCGCGTGCGTAGGAGAAATCGTCCGCGAGTTCGACGCCGGGAATGGCGCGCGCCGCGAACCAAGCGAACAGGCCCGGAAGGTCGATGGGCTCTCGGTAGCTCAGGGAGAGATCCACCGTGGCGGTGTCGGTCTGGGCAGTGCGGTGGCCGTGCCCTCGCACCTGCTGCGGTGAGAGGTCGTATACCTCGCGGATCGTGTCGTTGAACTGGCGGATGCTGCTGAAGCCCGCGGAGAACGCGATGTCCGACATTGGCATGGTCGTTTGCGTGAGGAGGAGCCGGGCCGTCTGGGCGCGGTGGGCTCGGGCGAGTGCGAGCGGTCCGGCTCCCGTTTCCTCACGCAGAATGCGGGTGAGGTGGCGGGTGGAGTAGCCGAGTTGCTGCGCGAGCCCAGAGACGCCGTGTTGGTCGATCACGCCGTCGTTGATCAGCCGCATGGCTCGGCCCGCGATGTCTCCGCGGAGGTTCCATTCGGGGGAGCCGGGAACGGCCTCTGGTAGGCACCGTTTGCACGCCCGGAACCCAGCGGCGTGGGCGGCGGCGCTTGCGCGGAAGAACTGGACGTTCTCGGCCCTGGGAGTGCGCGCCGGGCAACTGGGGCGGCAGTAGATCCCGGTGGTTTTCACGCCCAGCACGAACAGACCGTCAAAGCGGTGATCGCGCGATTGAACGGCGCGATACCGCTGGTCGAAGCTCATGTCCTGGAAGTTCATGTCATCAGAGTGCCACGCCTCCGCACGCGGGACTAGCGCTTTTCGGACATGACCGTGGGGGAATGCGAATTATGTGCGGGGATGGCGTTCGGCAGGGTCGTTTGTGCCGCGGGCATCATCTCTTCCGAAGACGCCGACGGCGATCCATGAGATCGCCACAATGGCCCCGCCCAAGGCCGCATAGGCCTGAGAGGTGTCGAAAGCTGCGAAGCCCGCCCCGTAAAGGATGGTGATGACCAAAGCGATGAAAGCCAGAGTTTGCCGTTTCATGACTTGAGTGTGCCAGCACCGGAAGCGGCGGGCTACTGACAATTGTCACGATTGGGGTGGGCTTTCCGGTTGGAAAGGTGACATAGATAAGCACCGCTGCCCGAGATATCTGCTCCCCGGGTGACGGTGCCCATCCAAGCACGCTGCAATTCGTCCTAACGCAGCAGAGGACGCCCTACTTCTCCGGTGACAACACGATGTCGAAGCGGACGCGCGCCCAGTCCCGGTCCAACTCTCGACCGTCCGGGGCGGGTGTGCCTGCAACTTGCTGTTCAAAGTCCTTGATCAATGAGGGCTTCACACCGAACACTGAGTCCTGTTCCAGATACTCGCAGCCGTTGACGAAGATGTGCGTGACCAGAGTGTGTTTCCCTGGGGCAGACACCATGAAATGCAGGTGTGAGGCGCGCATGGGAGAACGTCCCACCGCATCGAGCATCTTGCCAACCGGCCCGTCATAGGGGATGGGGTATGGCACAGGCGTGAGTCCCCAAAAGCGATATTCGCCGTTTTCGTCGGCAAATAGGTGGGCGCGAGTGGCAGTTCTGCCGTCGTCGTACTGAACATCGTAGAATCCGTCTTCGTCACATTCCCATACCTCGATGCGGGCGCCCGGCAGCGGATTGCCATCAGTGTCTTTCACACTTCCTTCGACCCAACATGGCTGGCCCTTCGCCCCAAAGGCCATGTCACCGCCATTGTCGATTTTCGGCGCGTCTTCCACGAAAAATGGGCCGAAGACAGTGGCCTCGGTGGCATTCTCGTAGGCTTCATTGTTGATGGCTATGGTCTGCATGGACACGCCCAGCACATCGGACAACAGCACGAATTCCTGTCGGGTGTCCGTGGTGATGTGCCCAGCATTCGTCAGGAATTTGATCCCGGCATTCCATTCTTCCTCGGTCAAACGGACTTCGCGTGCGAACTCATGCAGATGCTTGGTCAGCGATTGAAGGATGTTCTTCAAACGGGCATTGGAAGAATCCTCGAAAGACTTCAAGGCAATACTCGTGACAAATTGCTCCCGCTCACTTTGTTCAAGGGTCATGTTGTTATTCACTGATTCACTCATCATTTGCTCCTCGGAGTTGAACCGGACCACGCATCGCGCAGCACGTTCGTCAGATTCTCTCTGGTCACGGGCGTGGGGTTGTCAGCTGGAGCCACATTCATTATGCGTTCAACAGCCTCGGGAATTCCTTCCTCGGGCATCCCAAAATCGCGGAGGGCCCGTGGTGCATTGGTGGTCTCGCGTAGCTTTTCTAGAGTCGAGGCCGCCTGCGCTGGCTCGTTACCCGGGGCGTCGTCGTCAAGCGCCTTGGCAATTCGACGGGCGACCTCGGGAACTGAAGGTGCATTGAAAGCTAAGACGTACGGCAGGACTGTGGCGTGAGTCTGGGCATGAGGTAAGTCGAACGTGCCACCCAGAACGTGGCAGATCTTGTGATGGAGGCCCGATCCTGCCGAGGCAAAGGACACGGCCGAGAGGTACGCACCGTACAAGCATTGGTCACGTCCTTCGAGGTCCTGCGGGTCAATCACCACCTGTGGCAGACCTCGGGAAAGCGCGCGGATGCCTTCCAACGCCATGGCCTGCGCAATGGGATCAGTGCCAGGTGCCCACATGGAGTCAATGCAGTGGGCTAGTCCATTGAACCCGGACGCCACGGAGAGCTCCACGGGAAGACTGAGTGTGAGCGTGGAATCGTAGATCACCGTCTTGGGAAGGACTCGATCATCCAAACCCGTTGACTTGGTTCGGTCCTCGGTCATGCCCCACATGCGGGTGGCTTCTGAACCCGCGTAGGTAGTGGGCACGGCAATGATGGGCAACCCCGTGGTGAGGGCTACGGCTTTGGCTAAACCCGTGGTGGACCCGCCGCCTACGCTGACGAGTGCGTCGACTCCTGAATCCGCTGCAGCCTCGCGTGCACGCCGGGCATTTTCCACCGGAACATGCTGGCGAACCTCATCCCAAGTAAGTGTCACGGTGATGTCACTGGCAACTTGGGTCGCGAGATCAGCCTCGAATTCGGACGCGATGAGCATGACCTTGGTGCAGCCTAGCCGTTCCAACTCGGCCTGTAGATGGGCTGAAGCATTACCAGTGTCGAGAATGACTCGCTGGCCTAGGGTGTCGTGTGTGAACGAGGTCATTTGGTCCCTCCTTGCTCGGTGAGGTGCAACCTTGAAATTAGTGTCTCGACGGACTGCTGGAGGTGTTCACCATCTTTGGCGGAAGCGGCAACATAGAAGTCCGGGCGAAGAACCACGTACTTCACGCCCATGTCACCTAGCCACGTTGTGAACACACCGTCTACGTCCTGAATCTCGGCATCGCTGCCCGCAGGGCCCACGCGGACGGCCTTGGCATCCAATCGTTTCAAGGTCGAACGTTGTTGCTCGGTAAGTTCCTCCCACGGAGAATGCTCCAGGCCGATCAAAATCCAACCGCGTCCGACCACGTCATCGAACCGGCCGCGTTTGCCGAAGCCTTCGACTACGCCCTGGTGTGCGAGTTCGCCCACGTGGGCGTCGCCCTCTACGCTCAACCCCGGGCCGAGTATGCCGATGTCCGTGTTGACGGGGGTGCCGTCGTAGTTCTCCATCTCCTCCAGCATCTGGTTGTCACGCTCGGCTGCTGCATTGGGGTCGGTAATGCAGATGACCTTGCCGAGCTCCATAGAGAACTCAACGTAGGACTTCACGTGTTCACGCCGCTCTGGTCCGTAAGAATCCAAGAGGGCGTCTTCTGCGAGGCCACGAAGTACCAGGTCCAAACGCCACCCCAAAGCAATGGCATCACGGACTCCGGCGCACATTCCCTCGCCAGCGAATGGGGGCATGAGGTGCGCGGCATCTCCGGCGATCAACGCACGTCCCTTTCGCCATTCATCCGACCAGCGGGCCTGGAAGCGATAGACCGCTGATCGTTCAAGTTCAGCATTGTCCGGGGTGACGTCCCAGGGTTCTAGAAGCTTCCAGGCGGATTCCGGACTGGCCAGTTCCGACGGTTGCTCGCCAGGGAGCACCATGAACTCCCAGCGACGTCGCCCGGGCCCGCCCGGAACAATAGTTGTAGGGCGGGCGGGATCGCATAGCTGCCAATGGGCCGGAGTCCAGTCGCGCTCAACCGTGGGCTTCATGTCCAAGATGAGCCAATCAAAGAAGTAGCCGTGGTCCTCGTATGCCATCTCTTGGCTGTCGCGAACAAAGCTGTTGGCACCGTCGCAGCCGATGACATATTTGGCCTTGATCCGAGTTCGTTGGGCGCCACTCTCCTCGTGCAATTGGATTCCTTCAAGGGTGGCCGAGTCGGCATCTTGAGTCAGTTGGGTGACGCGCATCCCGCGCAAGAGAGTGACTTGCTCGTACTTAGCGGCCATGGAGCGGAGCCGCTCTTCGAGTTCCGGTTGATAGAACCAGTAGCGAGTAGCCCAACCGGATGGGTTGTCGCTACCCCAGTCGACCTCCTGAAGTGTCTTACCTTCGGCGTTCTTCCAGTAGTAGATCTCCGGGTGACGTTCCACTGCCTCGTCATTGTCGGAATCAATGCCAAGGGTTGACAGGATACGGGCGATTTCGTGGTCATAGGTGACGGCGCGAGGCAGCTTGTAGGGCTCGCGCCAACGGTCCACCGCAACCACGCTGTGGCCATTCTGCGCCAATTGCAGCGCGAGTAGCGCGCCCACGGGGCCGTAACCAACGATTGCGACGTCAGCTTCGTGATCGTTAACCGCATCAGTGGTGGGTACCACGGGCATGGCCTTTGTTGGCGGGATAGTCATGAGAACTCCTGTCATGGATGCCAGATCGATGTGAACTGAATCTCATTATGAGGGGATACTCAAGATTGAAGCAATACTCAGTATTGAATGTTGCTGGCGCTGCTCCCGTAGTCTGTTCCCATGAGTTCACCTTCCTCATCCGCCCGCGCAGAGACATCCGCGCCCTTATTGGTGGACGGCTCGGAGGGGGGTCGGCAATGGCGGCGACGTGCGCGAACTCGAGCCAAGTTATTAGATGCTGCCCGTTGGTTGGTTGCCGACCGGGGGTTGGCTGCTGTCACCATGACCGATGTCTCAGCCGCAGCGGAGCTGGCTACTGGGACCGTTTATAACTACTTCCCATCCCTCGAAGAGCTGCTGAGCACGATGATCTATGGGGAAATCGATTCAGTAGGGGATCGATTGGATCGCGTGGCCGACTACACAGATGATCCCGCTGAGATCTACGCGACTTCGCTTCGTCTTCTGGTGCGTCACGCGTTGTCCGAACCGCTGTGGGGGAGAATCTACGTCAAACTGGGAGTCGCTCATCCGATCGTGGTGGAAGTGCTCGGTCCGCGCTGCCGCAGAGACTTGGAACGAGGGGTGAAAGCAGGGCGGCTCAACGTGGTGGACCTTGATCTGGCCGTCGTCTGCACGTTTGGTGCACAAGCTTCCGCGATCAACCTCGTAACGTCTGGTGAAGGTCGTGAGTGCCTTGCTGAGCATTTCGCCGAGAACATGCTCCGCATGGTGGGCGTCTCCGTGGAGGACGCTCGTGAAGTCGTGTCTCGCCCATTGCCCGACTTGGACTGAAATAGATACCTAAGCGCTCAGCGCAAGCCCTCACCAACCACTGCACACGCGCCTAGGCTCTTAACCCCGACCCATCGATCATCGATCGGAGAACCCATGCGCGCGATGACTTTCACCAATTACGGCGGCCCTAATGTCATGAAGCTTCAGGACATGCCGCGTCCCATCCCGGAGGCGAATCAGGTTCTGATCCGCACCGTTGCTGCGGGGCTCAATCCCGTGGACGCGCTGCAGCGGCAGGGTACGTTCAAGATCGTCCAGCCCTACGCCTTTCCCAAGATCGCGGGAAACGAGTTGAGCGGCGTTGTGGAATCGACCGGTTCGCTCGTCCGAGAATTCCAGCCGGGGGATCAGGTGATGGTCCGCACCGGCTCCGAGCAGCTCAGCGCGCTGGCTGAATATGTCGCTGTGGACCAGGACTACGTTGCGAGAGCACCCCAGAACATCTCGCTCACGGATGCGGCGGCCATCCCGCTGGCGGGGTTGACCGCGCAACAAGCACTGGGTCCGGAGCGACTGGACGTTCAGGCCGGCGAGCGGTTACTGATCACGGGTGGTGCCGGCGGTGTGGGCCTGCTGGCGATCCAGCTTGCCAAGCTGATGGGCGCGCACGTGACGACCACGGCGTCGTCGGCGGGCGAAAAGCTGGTGCGAGAGGCCGGGGCGGACCACGTGATCAACTACCGTGAACGGAAAATTTCCGAGGGTGACGAGCGATTCACCAAAGTGTTGGATCTGGTGGGCGGCGAGACCGTGGCCGATGTGATGTCCACCGTGGAGCGCGGGGGAGCCGTGGTGAGCATTGCGGGACCGCCAACCCCCGGCAGCCTGGCCGAGGACACCGAACTTTCCGCGCCCAAGGCAGCGCTGGTTCGGGCTGTTGAGGAACTCATGAGCTTCAAAATCCGCCGCCTGGCCAAAAAGGCGGGAGCGTCGTTCGAGTTCTTCCTCATGCATCCGGACGGCGCGGGACTCGCGCAGTTGGCATCGCTGGTGGACCAGGGCGAGCTGCGCGTCACGATCGACAGCCGCTATCCGCTCGATCAATTCAGGGACGCGTTCGAGCAGTTGGAGTCCCGGCGTTCCAAGGGCAAAGTCCTGGTCGAGATTTCGTCCTAGCCCTCGGGAGGACGACGCCGCGTGGGGCACCCGATGCTGGGCGCCCCACGTGGTTCTACTTCTCTGGGTTCAAAGCGGCGATCGCACCGCTGAGGGCCGTGGCGCCGCTGGTCCACAGGGCGTAGGGCGACAACAGCAGGCCGAGACCTGCGTGGGACTTGCCCGCCCGGCGAACCAGGTCGATGGAGCTTGCGGCCAGGGCGCCGGCCTCGATGGTCGATACGACCGGGCGCTCTCCCCGGAAGAACAATCCGCACCACGCGGCGTTGAGGGCCAGGTTGGTCCCGAGGGCGCGGGAGTAGCCCTTGAACTCAGCCGTATCGTTGCGCGCGTGAGCATCGGCCAACACCTTGTAGGAAACGTAGGCGATATCCACGTACAAGGCCGTCCACACAATGGGGAATGCCGCAGCAGGCGGCTGCCAATCCGGCTTGCGGAGGGACTTGTACCAGCTGTTCTCGGGATCTGTGAGGAGAGTACCCACGGCGGCGCAAGCACCCACGGCGGCCGCAGTCCCGAGGGCGATCTTGCGACGATCCCGCCGGCTCTGGCGCGTGCGCTCCCGCCGGGTAGAAGATTTCTTGCTGCGACTGACGTGGGACTTCACGGGGACCTCTTCCCTGGATGACCTGGTGGGCAGTATGCTTCCCACTCTTTCTATCGGGATTTCTTGTGAAGTGCCACTAAGGCAGCGCCCAGAACGCCCACGATGACATCGCTAATGGTGTCCAGCGGCGGAATGTGAATGTCCGGAGTGACTAAAAGGAATCCGAGAAGCTCCATGACCTCCCAGACGACAGCCAGCACAAGACCCATGAGGGAACAGATAGCCAGGCGCTGTCGAGCGAGTAGGCGCCCTCGTGAGGGCGACTTCCGGAGCGCATAATTCCAGGCAATCCATACGAGCACGTACAGACACAAGAAATGGATCACCAGATCCCACCACCAGATGCTGCTGTACACCTGCTCTGCAGCACTCACGCCGGCAATCAACATGACCAGGCTGGTTGCCCCGCGTGCGTATCCGTTACGGAAACACAGGAACGCGACTACTTGTCCGAGTCCCACCAGTAGCAGAACAGCCACGTCGATCCAGCGTTCCTGGAGCCCGTAAATGAGAGCTACCAGGAGAGCGGAGAAACACATACTCGATGCGACATATTGACTTGCGGGGCGGCGATTATTCACGCGGCGCCGTCCAGCGGGCCCGCATGCGCTCCCACGATTTTTGCTCCGCCCAATTGATCTGCATGGTCATGGCTGCCATGCGCAACTGCCGCTCGATTCGAGATGGTGAGGCTGCGGCCCGCCAGGACACCAGCATCACATTCCGGTGATCCAGCACGACCTTCTGGTGAGGGCCCACCTGGAAGCTGAGGTCGTAATCGTCATGGACATCGGGGGATAAGTGCACATGGTCTCTGACGGAATGCCACCATGTCGCGGACATCGCCATATTGGATCCCCACAGCGCCACGTGTCCCAATGCCAAACCGCCCACGAGCCGGTAAGCGTAGGAATACAAAGCCCCAGAGATCCGTCCTAGCCCTGAGTGCTGGGGTCCGAATCGAGCGATCCCGGTGATGGCGACAACTTCAACTTTGCCCTTGCGAGATAACTGCCACTCCAAGGCCGTCACCATGTGTTCGACCCACCCCTTGGATGGGATGCTGTCCGCGTCGCACCGCAGGATGATCGGATGCTGGGCGGCGTCGTATCCCGAGCGCACGGCATATGCCACACCGGGGATGTCTTCCCGAAAACAGGTTACGTCGGGAAACTCGCGCAGCACGGCCGCAATATCATCGGTGGAGCCGTTGTCCACCACGATGATCTCGTCGGGTTGGCGCGTCTGCTGGTCCAAAGCGCGCAAGCAGCGATGCAAGTACGCGGAGTCATTGCGTGTGGGTATAACCACGCTGCACTTCATGGGTCTCCGAACCGGTGGGAAGGGGGATACTGAAACTTTACGTGGGATCGCCCCCGGTGCCCATGTGATGACTACGTCGTTCGCTCAGCGCGGGTTACCCAGCGAGGGGTTTGACGCGCTCCCAGGATTCAATGGGCCCGTCGACCACGGCGAACAGTGGATGCGGGGTGGGGGTCTCCACGGCGTCCAGATGAGAGCGGCCCCATTCCGGGTCGCGCCCCTCAACCTTCTGACGAAGGAACGCGAGCTCGTACTCGAGCTGCCCCGCGGTCACGTTGATGGTGCTGGGCGTGGTTGAACGATCGACTGAGATCCGGCCGCGATCAAAGTTGTAACCGCGTCGGTCGGCCTCGTCAGCCATGGCATGCAAGTAATCCGCGATGTCTTGTAGCGGATCGGGGCGGTCGCGGAAGCGTTCGAGTTGGGGATGCCGGGTGTATCCCTTGGTCTCACCGCGCAGGACTTTCTGGGCCAAGAGCGTCTCACGCCACCCGGCTACGAGCGCCCGTCGATCCAACAGCGTGGGATGCAACGACCAGATTCTCATGAGGCCATTGTGCCCTCAGTCTCTCCAAGCCCCGTGGGGAATTGCAGTAGGGAATCTCTAAGCGGGCTGACGTATCATGAGCCCGTTCCTGAACCCCACACAAAGCGAATGCGTGATGTCCCTAGCCTCTGTCCTCCTGCCCGCTCAAGCAGCCGGTGGTGCTGAACTCGACGGTGTTGCAGGGTGGGTGGTCGACGTCATGGAGGCCATCGGAGCTCCGGGCGCTGGCCTGCTGGTCGCACTGGAAAACCTGTTCCCGCCGCTGCCCTCGGAGGTCATCCTTCCGCTGGCCGGTTTCACCGCCAGCCAGGGTAATTTCAGCCTCTTCGGCGCGATCTTCTGGACCACACTAGGTTCCGTGATCGGTGCCATCGCGCTGTACTGGATCGGCGTGGCGCTGGGCCGCCGTCGGCTTCGCGTGATTGTGGACAAGATGCCCCTGGTCGACCTCCATGACTTGGACCGCACGGAAGCGTGGTTCGAGCGCCATGGCAAGGCCACTGTGTTCTTCGGGCGGATGGTTCCCATCTTCAGATCATTGATCTCCATTCCGGCCGGTATCGAAAAGATGTCTTTCCCGCTGTTCATTGTGTTGACCGCGGCGGGTTCGCTGATTTGGAACAGCATTTTTGTTGTTGCAGGATATTTCCTGGGTGAGAACTGGCATGTTGCGGAGCAATACGCTGGCGTCTTCTCCCGAGTTGTAGCAATAGCCGTAGTGGTATTCGTGATCTGGTGGGTCGTCCGCCGCGTGCAGCGCAACCGGAAGAAGCGCGAGGCGTAAGCCTTCATACTTATGGGCCAGGGTCGGTCAGAAAGCGAGTGAGGCAATGAATCTCATGGGCCTTGGGGGCGGCGCTGGTAATTTCGGGATTCGTGTGGCGGCAAGAAAATCCGCCCGTGGTCACCGCAGTCCTCTTTGCGCTGGGCTACGGTGCGGTGCTCGTGGGATGTATCCCTATAGGGCTCAAGGCGAATGCAGCCGCGACGAGGGCACACGCGGCCCGGGACCAATCGGTCCTGTCCGAACGTCGCTGAGATAGGCCGCAGCGGGATGCCCCCAAGTCATCCCGCGGCGATCCATATTCTCAGGATGTATGGACACGTCCATACATATATAACACCGTTATTGCCGTACACGCCAGTACCATTGCGGGGTGGCCAGACCTAGGAAGTTCGACGACGAAACGCGCGCGGCACTGATTCGCGACACCGCCGACCAGATTGTGACCGGCGGGGTCGAGTCAGTGTCATTACGCCCCTTGGCGGCCAAGCACGGCTGCTCCACCACCGCGATCTACACGATGTTCGGTAGCCGCGATGCCCTCATCGAGGCTGTCGTCCACGAATCCGTGGAAAGCTTTACCCGATCGCAGGAGAGCGTTCCTATTACTGGAGATCCGCTCGAAGACCTCTGGGAGCTTGGTAGGGCTTACCGCCAATGGGCTCTCAAGTACCCCGCTCTGTACGTGGTCATGATTGGTCGGGGCGGAAAGCGCCCGGATATTTCCCCGGAGGAGTTCACGGAAAATTCTCCCCGGATGATTGCCGCGAAAAGGGCCATCGAGACACTCTTTCGGCGCGTGGCCGAATGCGCGGCACATGGAATTCTGGGTAACTACCCCATCGAAGAAATGGGTAACTCGATTTGGGCGAGCGTTCACGGCTGGGTCTCTATCGAAGCAACCCGCCCCGTGATGATGGGACAAGATCCCGACGAGGCATACGACCGCTACATGCAGTCGCTCGTTCGTGCGTGGGCCCCTTCCGCAGCTCAGGCGTAAAACTTACAGACGCGCCGTGAAGCCCGTTGGCGCGGCGAGATTGCCCCGGCGACATCGTGAAATACTCGCCTGTATGAGTGCACAGGGTGAGTTCAGATTCCGCTTGGCCGATCGCTTGGACGGGGTGGATTCCTCGCCGGTCCGTGACCTGTTGGATGCGGTCTCCAAAGAGGGCGTGATCTCCTTTGCCGGTGGCGTGCCGGACCCGGCATATTTCGAGGTCGAGGATATTCGCGCCGCCTATGACTGGGTTTTCGAGAACCACGCCGAGCGGGCCCTTCAATACGCGTCGAGCGAGGGCGAGTTCGAGTTGCGGGAACAAGCTGCTTTTCGGCTCGAACGCTATATGGAGACCACTCCCGAGCAGATTCAGGTCACCACCGGCTCCCAGGAGGGTTTGTTCGTCGTCGCGCAAGCGCTGGTGAATCCAGGAGATGTAGTGCTCGTGGAGCGCCCCACTTACCTGGCGGCAGTTCAAGCTTTCGAACTCAACGGTGCTCGCTTGATCGGGGTTCCCACCGACGAGAACGGCGTGATTCCGCACGAGCTCGAGAAGCTCATCGCCGAGCACTCGCCCAAATTCGTGTACCTGATTCCGTCCTTCCAGAACCCCTCGGGTGTATGCATGTCGGTGGAGCGTCGCGCGGCGGTCGCGGATGTTCTGCTGCGTACCGGCACGGCACTTGTGGAGGACGATCCGTACGGTGAATTGTGCTTCGAGGGCGAACCGTTCCCACCCATTGCTTCGCATCCGGGTATGTCCGCACAGACCATTCTGTTGAACTCGGTCTCCAAGATCATCGCGCCCGGTGTGCGCGTGGGGTGGATGCGCTCGGAGGGCCCCATTCAGTTCACGCTCACCGTGGCCAAGCAGGCCATCGGACTGCAGTCTCCGGTCACGGACCAGCTCGCGGTCGCGCGATACCTGGCCACCGCCGACGTCGAAGCCCACCTGGACAAGGTCCGCCCCGTCTACGCTCAGCGCGCCAAAGCCATGTACCGGAGTCTGCAGCGCGTCCTCCCCGACGGCGCGGAGGTCACCCAGCCGGACGGCGGCATGTTCCTGTGGGCCCGCCTGGGGCACGGGATCGATACTGCTCGGTTGCTGGAGATTGCGCTCGACGAAGGTGTGGCTTTCGTGCCCGGTGCCTCTTTCTTCGCCCATGATCCGGACCGCTCGACCATGCGGTTGTCGTTCGTGACCCACTCACCCGAGGTGATCGACGAAGGGCTGGACCGCCTGGGCCGCGCGCTGGCCAAGTACTAGGGCTTGACCCTCACGCGACGTCAGGGCGAACAGTAGGGATCGTGAGAGATGCTGAAGCCGTGACGCAAGACCCCGAGGCAACCGGAAGCCCAACGGGAGATGAGCTGCTGACGGTGGGAGCGGCGTCGTCGTTGATTGGCGTGAGCGTGAGGACGCTGCATCACTGGGACCATATCGGCCTGGTGGGCCCCAGCGGCCGCACGAGCACGGGATATCGCCTGTATTCGGCGGACGACGTGGCGCGGATCCACCGTGTGCTCATTTACCGGGAGCTGGGGTTTTCGCTGACCGAAGTGGGCAAGATTCTGGACGACCCGTCCGTGAACGAGAGCGCACACCTCGAGAAGCAGCGAAAACTGCTGGCCGAACGCATTGATCACCTGCAGCAGATGGTCTGCGCAGTAGATCAGATGATGGAGGCGCGAGCCGTGAACAAGAAACTCACTCCACAGGAGCAAAACGAGATTTTCGGTCAGGACTGGAACCCCGAGTACCAGCGTGAGGCCGAGGAGCGCTGGGGCGATACCCACCAGTGGGAACAGTCGCAACAGCGGGCCGCCGGGATGTCCAAGGACGACTGGCAGCGGACCAAGGCCCAGAGTGATCAGCTCAACCAGGAACTGGCCCAAGCCGCTCGGGATGGGATCGAACCGGGGTCGGAACAGGCCAATCAGCTGGCGGAACAGCACCGTGCATCCATTGGGCAGTTCTACGACTGTACCCATTCGATGCAGGTGTGCCTGGCGACCATGTACACCCAGGATCCGCGATTCACGGAGTACTACGACACCCTCGAACCGGGGTTGGCCGACTGGTTGTACCGTGCGGTGGCCGAGAACGCTCGGGCGAACGGGGTGGACCCGGACAACGCCACGTGGGAGTAACCGAATCGCCCCGTGGGCAGCGCGTGTGACGGATGACGCGCGGCCCACGGGGTGATTTCTCAACCCACATTGCAGTGTTCTCCGGCAAGATAGAGGGTGAATCCGCACCGGGGACCTGGCGCATTCGCGCGCCCGGGTGAGCCGCGCTGAGAGGATCCCGCATGTCCGTGAAGCCCCTGCCCGTTCCCGAGTTGGACGCAACCCTCGATCGTTTCCTGGCCACGGCCCGTCCGTTGCTGGATGACGCCACGTACGAGGAGACCGTGCAGGCCACCCGTGATTTCCGGGAGCAGCAGGGTAGTGAGGTGCATGCCGGCCTCGAAGAATTTGCCCGCGACGAGAACGCCGCCGGCAACAGCTGGCTGTCCGAGGACTGGCTCAGCGGCTACCTGATGACCCGCACCTCCTTGCCGCTCACGAGCAATGTGGGTTTCCAGATCACGGGTGACTTTGGTGCCCCCGGCCTGGGCCGGGCGGCCGAGCTCGTGTATCGAGCGGCGTCGGTGCATCTGCAGCAGGTGCGCGGCGAGACCCCGCAAGAAGTGGATCCGCGCGGCAACGAGATCAGCATGGAGCAGTGGCGGTGTCTGGAGGGCGGGCTGCGTCACCCGGCCGAGGAAGTCGACGAGGTCATCCGTCCGGAACTCTCCGCTGCGGATCGCGAGATCGGCGTGATTCACC
The DNA here is from genome assembly GCA_030453435.1 of Kocuria sp. Lineage (GTDB taxonomy): Bacteria > Actinomycetota > Actinomycetes > Actinomycetales > Micrococcaceae > Kocuria > Kocuria atrinae. The sequence goes on along the minus strand of JAKDKI010000010.1, from coordinate 2,506 downwards.
GGGGCCGCCTGTTCGCGGTGTCCGTGAGCGACCAGGACGGCCAGCCGCTGTCGCTGCGCACCGTGGCCGAATCATTGCGTTCGGTGGTCGACGGCGCTGAGGCCGCCACGGAGCCCGAGCTCCCGTTCGGCACGCTGTCCTACCTGGGCAGTGAGAAGGCCGCGCCGCTGCTGGAGGAGCTGACCGAGAACCCTCATAATGCGGAGATCTACGACCGGATCACCCACATGATCTTCATGGTCAACGTGCTAGACACCCAGGCCGAGGTCATCGAACACCTCGAACACTCTGCCTTCGAGGTGGGTCACGCGTGGGCCTATAAGCCGCTGACCTACGAGGTGTGCCTGGCCGATGATTGGCTGGCCGTTCACGTGGAACACAGCACGGTGGACGGCGCCACGATCCTGGCTGCCGTGGCGCGCATGCAGGAGGTGGCCATACCGGAGCAGCCGGCCGCCACGGAGATTGCGTCACCGGAGCCGCTGGCGTGGGAACTCAGCGATTCCCTGCGCTCGACCTTGCTGGATGAACTCGCCGCCTACCGCCGCGCGGCGGCCCTGCACGGCGTACACCGGGTGTTCGTGCCCCGGCCGCACAAGGCTGAACTTCCGTTCCGCATCAGCGACGACGCCGCCCAGCAACTGATCATGCTCTACGCCCAGTTGGCCACCTACAACCGGGTGCGCAGCGTGTACGAGGCTGTGGACATGCGCGAGTACCAGGCCGGTCGCACGGAATGCCTGCGCCCGGTGACTGCGGAGGCGGTGGAGTTCGTTGCGGCGTTGCAGGCGGGGGAGGCGACCCTTGAGCAGTTCCAGGCCGCCCTTGATGCTCACCGCGGCTGGGTCAAGGCGTGCAAATCTGCTCAGGGCATCGACCGTCATTTGCTCGGCCTGCAGTACGTGGCCGAGCGGAGCGGTGTGGACACGTCGTTCTTCGCCAACCCGGGTCTGACAACCATGCGGCGTGATTTCCTGTCCACCACGTCCATCGGTGGGCCGGAACAGATCGTGCGCTACGCCTTTGCCCCGACCACCCCCGAGGGCTTCGGCATGACCTACACGCGCCTGTCCGACGGGTACGAGTTCTGTATCAACTACCGCAGGGATACTTCCGAGGACCTCGAGGGGTTCGCGCGCAACCTCACGGTTGCTGCCGAGAAGCTGTGGGAGTTTGTGAAGCGGGTGGGTTAGGGCTCAACGGGAACGAAACAAGTGGCGCGGTCACCTGCCACACTGACCCCATGGCTGATATGAGTTTTCGCCGGGTCAAGTACTTCCTGGCCGCGGTGGATGCGGGGACTATGACGGCGGCGGCGCAGTCGCTCCGGATGGCCCAACCGGCGTTGAGTCGGCAGATCAAGTTATTCGAGCAAGACCTCGGTCTGACCCTGTTCCGGCCCAAGGGCAACCGGTTGGTGCTCACTACCGCGGGGGAGCGGCTGGTGCCCATGGCGCGCAGACTCATGGGCGAGGTGGATCGCTTCGAACGCGGCGCAGCCACGTTGAGCACCGGTCGGGTGTCGACCCTCACGGTGGGCACCACGGAGGCCACGCTGCGCAATCTCCTGGCGCCGTTCATCGCCACTCTCGGTTCGGACGACCCCTTGGTCAACGCCCGCACGGTGATCCAGGCGAACATACCGGTGGCCCTGCGCGAAGGCTGCGATGCCGCCATCTCCACCGCCCCCATGCAGGGTGAATTGGTGTCCGAGACCCTGGGGTCAGCCCCAATCTACGCGTGCGTGTCCGCGCGTCACCCGATGGCGCTCGCGGGCATCGTCGAGGCGCCCATTGAAGACTTCGCCGATCACGCGGTAGTCCTCCCCACCCACCGCAATGCGAGTCGTTACCTCCTGGACTTTGCGCTCTCCGCAGCCGGCATCCGTTTCCCCTCGGTCATGGAATCCGACGACGGCCAGGCGATCATGGCGCTCGCCGCCTCCGGGACCGCCACGGGCTTCACGTCCGAGCTCCCGCGATTCGGGGTACATCCCATCCGCGTGCTTGTTCCGACCACGCGCGCTCCAATCGGGGTCATCGATGGCGACGCCGCTCGCGAACCTCTCGCGATCGAGCTTCACCTCGTGTGGCCGCGAGGGCACTACGCCCACGGACAACTGCTCGAGCTGGCTGGAAGGCTGTCGCATTTCCTGGACCGATGGGCCGCTGCGGATTGGGCTGGCATGGACGAGCCCTGGAACTATGCCTAAGGGGCATGAACAGACTGCTCGTTCGGTATTTGACGCCTTGCGATCCGGGTCACATAGTGAGTATCTAACACTCTCTGTGCCCTGAATCACGCAGTTTTGGGGCTCGCACCACCGTTCTTTCGAGGTTTCCCATGTCCAGTACTTCAGCTTCCCCGGCTGGTGGCGTCGATCCCACGCCCACCGAGCGGGTCCATGATCCGAAGAAGGCCCGCCGCGCCCTGTGGGGTGCGTACATGGGTACGTCCCTCGAGTGGTACGACTTCTTCCTGTTCGGCACCACGTCCGCCATTGTGT